>JAKDIE010000324.1 GCA_030450655.1 Ruaniaceae bacterium | reverse complement strand
CGTACTCAACCGCGATCGACTGACACTGCTCAGTGATTGGCTGGCCGAGCAGAGACTCATCTGGGAGGCCAGCACGGATCGCCTCGAGCGGTTCGTCACCGCCACAGACGACGAGATCGCACACAGCGCTGCCGCTGACACCAACGGCAGCAATCACAGTAGGGAAGAATCATGACCGCAAATCTCGCTCGCACCCGACATTTCGACTCCGCTCTCGACCTCACAATCCAGAGAGTGATCCGAGCGCCAAAGGAATCCATCTGGTCTGCTTGGACGGATCCTGACAAACTGGCGCAATGGTGGATACCAGCGCCGCTGACGCTTCGCATCGACGCCCTTGAACTCCGCCCAGGAGGGGCCTTCTCCACCATGATGAGCGAGGACGGGGAGACCTTCACTCCGCACGTGGACGCCGTCTTCCTCCTCGTTGAGGACAACAGCCGTCTGGTGTTCACCAACGCGGTCAACAGTTCCTGGCACCCGGCCTTTCCCGATCCCGTCTCCATGACCACCGAGATCATCCTCAGTGACAATGCCGAGGGCACCGACTATCAGGCCGTTGTCCGCCATGGCAGCCCCGAACAGCGTGCCCGTCACGAGGAGCTGGGGTTCTTCGACGGCTGGGGCACAGTCACCGAGCAGCTGGCGAAGTCCGTGGAGTGAGGCTAGTGCCGCGGCGATCGGTCCCTAACATTTTTTCAGCCGAGACTGACCAGTGCCCTGGCACGATCCGCCACGGTTACTTCACTCCCCGCTGGAGAACTCCCGACTGGAGTCTGTGCCTTCATGGTGGCTGCGAGCACCAGAGACGTCACAAGTGCAGCAACGGAGACGAGTGTCCAGATCAGTGGGGCGATTCCGATGAGAAGTGCGATCGCGATGCCACCCATTGCCAGGGCGACTGCGATGACGGCGCGACTGACTGGACTCGACAGACGCTCACGCAGCTGCCGCGCCCGCGCCCTCGTCCGGGTCTCACCTGCGGCGTGACTATCCCGATGCCCGATGATTTCACCGGCGACTCGGGCAACCCACTGCCCGAACCGTGACAGTCTTGCCTCACCGGGGAACGGAATCTTCGACATCGCCATCGCCAATGCTCCGGCCAGCACCATCACTGTGAGCAGCCAGGACAGTCGCGTCAGCCACCACCACGCCGATTCGATCTCGGGCAGCAGGATCCCAGCCAATGGCACGCCGTCTCCGAATGATGCCCCGGCCACCAGATTCGCACCGAAGCCAAGGATCCCGATGAGGGTGATGACGATGGGCATGTGCCACAGGTAGACCTGGATGCCGTAGGTGTTGCCCCAGGAGATGATGCGCTGCCAGATTCGGGCACGGTATTCGCGCGC
Source organism: Ruaniaceae bacterium (assembly GCA_030450655.1). Lineage (GTDB taxonomy): Bacteria > Actinomycetota > Actinomycetes > Actinomycetales > Actinomycetaceae > KH17. The sequence continues at coordinate 1,052 of JAKDIE010000324.1, read as the reverse complement.
ACGCTCCCTACCCGTCCGTCCGCCGGCCACTATTTCGTTGAGTCGCGCATGGCTCAGTCGCAGGATGGACATCTGTGCCACTCCCAGCAGCACCAAGGCCCCCGTCGGCGGGTTGAGATTGACGAGCATGTCCGGGCTGTAGACCCCGAGTCCCACGAGCACGCCGAGGCTGGCCAACGCGAGAACCATCGTCGTCCACGCGAGTCCGACTCGGACAGGCTTATGTATGGCGTCGGCGTAGAAGAACCCGAGCTGCTGGATCAGGGGCCATACGAACAGGAAGTTGAGATAGCCAAGGCCAGTCAACCCGGTGAGTGCGACCACGGTGTCCACGGCGATGACTGCGCCGGCGAGCACTGCGATCGACCGCCTCGGCGCCCTTTCGTGGAAGTCCACGGCCAGCGGCACCAGGGAGGTCAGTCCGACGTAGACGGCGAGGAACCAGAGGGGTTGTCCGATCCGCGTGCTTGCTTCTGCGAGCAGGCCGGTGGGCACCCCCAGTTCCGAGGCGATGGACAGGCCGATTCCGGCGACGCCGATGAGCACGGCGACCGGGATGACGAGGCGGCGCAGGCGTGCGCGAGTGTAGTCGGCCCAGGTACCCCCGGTGGCCTGGGTGCGCCGCCAGCCGCTGATGGCGGCGTATCCGCCGATGAAGAAGAACAGCGGCATGATCTGGTAGAACCACGAGGCGATGGTGAAGCCCACGGTGCCCGAGAGAGCCACGGTCGGCACCACGTCACCATCGGTGCCGAGGACCGCGCTGGCCATCAGCGAATGCAGAATCACCACGACGACGAGGCAGCCGAACCGGATGAGATCAATGGCGCCGTCGCGGTGGGGGCGGCTGGCGGCGGCTTCGGGCGCGGATGCTTCCGGCGGCTCAGTTGCTTCGGAACTCCCGGCGAGGGTGAGGGACATGATGACTCCTTGAACGGTCCAGCGGTGGGCGACTGAAATGAACCTACGAGCGCGGTTGTCATCGCCACATCACCTCGGAGTCTCGTTCTGGGCGCCCTCAACCAGTACTTCCGAGTGCGCCGTCCCTCCCC
>JAKDIE010000323.1 GCA_030450655.1 Ruaniaceae bacterium | reverse complement strand
ACGCCACCACGATGAGCCAGATCGCCAAGCAGGCTGGGTGCACCCCTGCGATGGTGACCTACTACTTCGACTCGAAGCAGTTACTGTTCCGGGAGTGCTTCAATCTGCCTCTCGATCCCGCCCAGATGTTTCTCGAGATCCTTACCGAAGGCCGCGAGGGCGCCGGCGAGCGCCTTGCTCGCCGAGCATTGCAACTGTACGAGGACGAACTCACGGCCGATGCCATGCGGGCCCTCATGCAAGCATTGATGACCGATGCTGCAACGAGCCAACGATTTCGTGATTACGTTCGCCACGATGTGATGGACGTTGTGGTGACGAAACTCGGCTTCGCGAAGGAGCTGGTTGAAGAGATCGAGTTTGCGATGGCGACGGCCTTCGGCGTGGTGACGATGCGATACATCGTGCGCCTCGAGCCGCTCGCGTCAATGCCACGCGAGCGGCTCGTGCAACAACTCGCGACCCTCTATCAGCACAGGATCGATCGCGCGTACACGCGGCGCAACATCTCCGAAGCGGGCCGGGGGTGGTGATCACGGCCCGCCGCCGTTACTCCCCCTGAGCGTCCACCTTCTGGTTCCGCTCGGCGCGGCGGGCGCCGTCGAGTTGCTCGGTGACGAGGCGTCGCAGTGCCGCGGGCGCGTCCGGCGTCTCGGCCAGCCACGCCTCGGCACGCTCCACCACAGGCTCGATGCCTGCCAGATCGTACGGGAACAGCCCCACCACAATCTGCTCGGCCATCTCCGAGCTCCGCTCCTCCCAGATCCGCTCGAGCACCGCGAAGTAGGGCTCCACGAACTCGACCAGCACGGAGGGGTCCAGCACCTGGTTGAATCCCTGGATGGCGGCCGCCTGGATCGCGTTGGGCAGTCCGCCACGCTCCACCACGGAATCCCACACGGCGCGCTTCTCAGCCGCGCCCGGCAGCGCCGCGCGCACACGTGCGGCGGCCTGCTGGCCGTTTGCGGTGGTATCCGCTTCCAATGCTCCGTCTATGTCCTGCGGCGTGATCCGGCCCGCAGAGGCGAGCGCCGCCATCAGGTCCCAGTTGAGATCCGTATCGATCTCGAGGCCATCGAGAGCGAGGACGCCCGAACGCAGCTCCGCGACGGTATCGAACTGCGCGGGCGTGTGCGCCATGTTCACGGCGGCCTTCAGGAGCTGGAACTGAGAGTCTGAGCCACCCTCGGCGCGCAGCGCGAGCTCGAACAGGCTCTGCGCCACGCGCTCGGTGAGTGCCGCGCGGGTTGCCGGAGCACTGTAGTGGTGCACGGCGCCGGCGAGCTGGCGCAGCAGCACCATGATCACGGTCGAGTCCGCGATGCCGCCAATGCAGCCGAGAACCAGGTCCGCGAACGCTGTTGCGGACCACTCGCCGTCGCGCGTCATGTCCCACGCCGCGGCGAGCACCATCGAGCGGGCAAGCGAATCGTGGATGCCCCCCACGTGGGCGCGCGCAGTCTGAAGCGAGCGCTCGTCCATGCGGATCTTCGCGTAGGCGAGATCGCGATCGTTGACGAGGATCAGATCGGGCCGCGCGAGACCGTTCCACGCGGGCACCTCGGTGAGCGCGCCGTCCACGTCAAGCTCTAGCTCCTCGGTAAGCACGAGCGCGCCGTCCCGCAGTCGGTAGGCTCCCACCGCCACGCGGTGCGGGCGAAGCGTCGCGTAATCGGCCGGGACCTCTTGTGCGATGGCGAAGCGGGTGATGGCGCCGTCGGCCTCCTCCACCAGCGGGCGGAGGGTGGCAACGCCGGCGGTCTCCAGCCAGAGCGCGGACCACGAGGCCAGCTCGCGGCCGGATTCGGCCTCGAGCTCCACGAGCAGATCGTTCAGGACGGTGTTGCCCCAGCGGTGCTTCCGGATGTAGGTGGCCACTCCGCGCAGGAACTCCTCCTGGCCCACCCATGCCACGAGTTGGCGCAGCACCGAGGCGCCCTTGGCGTACGTGATGCCGTCAAAGTTCACCTCCACGTCCTCAAGATCGTTGATCACGGCGACGATCGGGTGCGTGGACGGCAGCTGGTCCTGGTTGTACGCCCAGGACTTCTCCAACGAGTTGAAGGTGGTCCAGGCGTCCGTCCACTCCGTGGCTTCGGCCGTTGCCAGCGTGGACATGAACTCGGCGAAGGACTCGTTCAGCCAGAGATCGTTCCACCATTTCATGGTGACCAGATCGCCGAACCACATGTGGGCCAACTCGTGCAGGATCGTTACCACGAGGCGTTCGCGGCGGGCCTGCGGCACCTTTCCGCGGAACACGTACGCCTCGGTGAACGTGACGCAGCCGGCGTTCTCCATGGCGCCCGCATTGAACTCGGGAACGAAGATCTGATCGTACTTCGCGTACGGATACGGCTGCTCGAATGCCTTCTCGTAGAAGTCGAAGCCGGCCTTGGTGATGCGCACC
>JAKDIE010000048.1 GCA_030450655.1 Ruaniaceae bacterium | reverse complement strand
TGATCTGAGCCACGGATGTGGGGCCGGGTGGGGGGCGGGCCAGCGAGCAGGTAATCTTGGGCTCGTGCATATGAAGATGTCGAGCCTGTTCGTCCGTACCCTCCGCGAAGACCCCGTGGATGCGGAGCTGCCCAGCCACAAGCTGCTTGTGCGTGCCGGCTACATCCGCCGCAACGCACCGGGCGTCTATGCGTGGCTCCCGCTCGGGTTGAAAGTCCTCGCGAAGATCGAAGCGATCGTGCGCGAAGGCATGCACGAGATCGGTGCGCAGGAGGTGCACTTCTCGGCACTCCAGGCGCGCGAGCCCTACGAAACGAGCGGTCGCTGGGACGATTATGGCCCGGGACTCTTCCGCCTCAAGGACCGCCGCGGTAACGATTACCTGCTGGCGCCCACTCACGAGGAAATGTTCACGCTGCTAGTAAAGGACCTGTACTCCTCGTACAAGGATCTCCCTCTGGCTCTCTACCAGATCCAGACCAAGTTCCGCGATGAGGCGCGCCCCCGCGCGGGGCTGCTCCGCGGGCGTGAGTTCATCATGAAGGATGCCTACTCTTTCGATGTGGACGACGCCGGGCTGGACGCGTCTTACCAGCTGCAGCGGGACGCCTACGAGCGGATCTTCACGCGACTGGGCCTCGACTACGTGATCTGCTCGGCCGTGTCCGGAGCGATGGGTGGGTCCAAGTCCGAGGAGTTTCTGATGCCGTGCGTTCACGGCGAGGACACCTTTGTGCGCTCGCCCGGCGGCTACGCGGCCAACGCCGAGGCCGTCACCACGATCGCCCCGGATCCGATTGACTACTCGTCCATTCAGCCTGCGCAGGAATTGCACACGCCAGGGACCACCACGATCGCCACTCTCGTTGCGTTCGCGAACCTCCACTACCCGCGCGAGGACCGCGTGTGGACGGCGGCGGACACGCTGAAGAACGTCGTCGTCACACTCGTGCACCCAGACGGGCGCCGCGAGGTGGTCACGATTGGACTCCCGGGCGATCGGGACGTCGATTTGAAGCGCGCCGAGGCTTCGCTGGCGCCGGCACTGATCGAAGCTGCGACCGAAGACGACTTCAAGAAGCACCCCGAACTGGTGGCCGGATACATCGGCCCTGCGGTTCTTGGCCCGAATGCGGGGGAGGGTGCGGTGCGGTACCTCCTCGACCCGCGGGTGTCCGAAGGTTCGAGTTGGATCACCGGCGCGAACCGCACCGATTACCACGTGTATAACCTTGTGGCCGGGCGCGATTTCGTGGGAGACGACTGGGTCGAAGCCGCAGAGGTGCGCGAAGGTGACCCGGCACCCGACGGCTCGGGCCCGCTTCAGATCGAACGCGGCATCGAGATCGGTCACGTATTCCAGCTCGGCCGCAAGTACGCCGAGGCCCTCGGACTCTCGGTCCTTGACGAGAACGGCAAGTCCCGCGTGGTCACTATGGGCTCCTACGGGATAGGCGTCTCCCGCGCGGTGGCCGCGATTGTCGAGGCGCACCACGACGAGCACGGAATCACCTGGCCGATCCAGGTGGCACCCGCGCACGTCCACGTCATCGCCACGGGCAAGGACCAGGAAGTGTTCGACGCCGCCGCGGCACTGACCGAAGAGCTCGACGCGGCCGGCATCGAGGTGCTCTACGATGATCGGCTGAAGGTGAGCGCGGGCGTGAAATTCGCGGACTCGGAGCTTCTCGGCGTGCCGTTCACCGTGGTGATCGGCCGCTCCTACGCCAACGGTCTGATCGAGCTGCGCGCACGTGATACTGGCGAGCGTTCGGAAGTACCCGCCACGGAGGCTGCCACGATCGTGGCGCAGAAGGTGCGTGCGGCGCTAGCCGCTGCGCGGTAACGCGAGACCAGGAAGTGGGCCCACGGTTGCGCCGTGGAGCGTGGCTGCAGTCGCACATGCTTGGGCTGCGGCGAGCACCGCGCCTCGATCTGCGCTTGGTGGGACAGCGGTGACGAGAACCTCGGCCAGGTCCGCGTAGATCCTGCCGCGCTCGATGGTCTCGACGCTGTAGAGGGGCTCCCGCGGGTCCTGATCGGTGCCAGCGATACCGAGCTCCAGCGCCGAGGCGTCCGCCCACCGGCGGAAGCGTTCAGCATCGGCCTGCGCGGTGGTCTCCAGACCCGCGGCAGAATCCTGCGCGGCAAGGATGTCCAGACCGTAGGCGGCCGCATCGAGAGCGCGAATCACCTCCGGCAGCGCCGTCAGTGCCGAATCTGGCCAGGAGGGTGAGCCCGGCTGGCCCTGGGCGAGTGCGAGCGCAACCTCATCCGCTGTGCGCGCCACGGCGATGGAGGCATAGAGAGAGCTGCTCACGGCGTTGTCCGCGTCGATTGCGGCCTCGACCAGGTCCGGCGTCGTCTGAACAAGTGCGGCGGAGAGTTCGGTGGGACCCGGCGGGGTGGCGATGTCGGCACCCTCGGGAGTCTCGGCATCAGTGGGCCCGTCACCGTCGGGCCAGGCCTCCCAGACTCCACCAAGCGCATCAAGTTGGATCTGAGCGTGGGTCGCCACGGCGGCGCCTTCGCCGAATCCGATACCGGCGAAGACCTCCGCGCGTAGCACCTCGCGCTGGCGAACGATCTCGGCCTGCGATGGCGGCTCAGGCGTGGGATCGGGAGTGTCAATCCGCACCGCGCACCCCGCCAAGAGGAGGGCCAGAACGGGAATCAAGAAGCGTTTCATCATGGACATGTTCCCATGATCGTCACTGTCTGCGCCGCAGGCACCCTCTCCTTGTGTGCGTTGTTGCTCTTCACGGAGAGGGGCTTCTCAACCAGCGTGGCGTTAGGATGGGGGCCGGACAATTGAAGGAGGTCAGATTATGGAGCAGGAGCTCTACGCCCGCCTCGCTGGCCCGGTCGCCGAGAGTGGCCTTTTCCTCGAATCCGTGGTCTACACGCCGGGAAGGTACGCACGCCTGACCGTGGTGGTGGACCTGCCTGCCGGGCCCGGGGGAGTGAGCTCGGACCAGCTGACGGACGCCAGCCGCGCCATCTCGGGCACGCTCGACGAAAAGCCGGACGCCGTCCCTGGTTCCTACACTCTTGAGGTCACCACGCCTGGAGTCTCGCGCCCGCTAGCGGACGAACGCCAGTGGGGACGCGCAATCGGGAGGCTTGTGAAGGTGACCACCGGCGAGGCAACGTTCACGGAACGCCTCGTGGCGGTGCGCCACGGCGTTGCGGTTTTCGAGAGCCGTGAGATCGCGGTGGGTGACGTTGTCACGGCCGTTCAGGAGATCGAGATGGGGAAGGGAAAGTAAAGATGGACATTGACCTGCACGTACTGCGTTCGCTGGAGAGTGAGCGAGGCGTCCCCTTCAACACGCTTGTTGCCGCCATCGAGGAGGCGCTCCTCGTGGCGTACCATCGCCAGGCTGGCGCCATCGATGAGGCGCGCGTCGAGATCGATCGCAAGACAGGAACAGTCCAGGTTCTTGCCACCGAGATCGACGACGAGGGCAACCCGATTGGCGAATTCGACGATACGCCGTCGGGATTCGGACGCATTGCCACCGCCACGGCCCGCTCCGTGATCATGCAGCGACTCCGCGACGCCGAGGACTTTCAAGTGATGGGCGCGTACCGAGGGAAGTCCGGCGAGATTCTCGCCGGAACGATTGATGCGGACCGCTCCACTCGCAACGTGAAGGTGAATGTGGGCGACGTCGAGGCGATCCTTCCTCCGCACGAACAGGTGCCTGGGGAGGTCTACCGCCACGGAGAGCGGATCCGTTGCTTTGTGGTGGATGTGACCCGGGGTCCCAAGGGGCCCTCGATCACGCTCTCACGCTCCCACCCGGGCCTGGTGCGTAAGCTCTTCGAGCTGGAGGTGCCGGAGGTGGCCGATGGGACGGTCGAGATCGCGGCGATCGCGCGTGAGGCTGGTCACCGTACGAAGGTGGCCGTCGCCTCGACCCGTGAGGGCTTCAATGCGAAGGGCGCGTGTATCGGGCCGATGGGGCAGAGGGTACGTTCGGTGATGTCGGAGCTACAGGGAGAAAAGATCGACATCGTCGATTATTCGGAAGACCCGGCTGAGTTTGTTGCCGCAGCGCTCTCTCCCGCGCGTGTTTCCAGTGTGGAGATCGTCTCGGAGGAAACGAAGACGGTCCGCGTGGTGGTGCCGGATTACCAACTCTCCCTTGCGATCGGCAAGGAAGGTCAAAACGCACGATTGGCGGCACGGCTCACCGGCTGGAGGATCGATATTCACGCCGATACGGAATCGCCGGATGGCGGCGCCGAGTAAATCCGTGCGCGCCGAGCCGAGCAGAGGGGTTACACTTGGCGGTGGTCCTCCGGTTCGCACCTGCGTGGGATGCCGGGTGAGGGACTACCGACACAATCTTCTTCGATTCGTTGCAACGGCTGGCTCGTTACAACAGGACCCGAAGAAGGCCATGCCGGGCCGAGGTGCGTGGGTTCATCCCGAGTGCCTCTCCACCGCTGGTGATCGCCGAGCGTTCAACCGCGCATTGCGTGGGACATTCGACACATCAGTGGCACTGACAATCGGCCGCGATGCGGCCCAAACCCCAGGAAGTGGGTTGGAAGCTGATGGGCACCCAATGAGTACCCAGCGATGAGCTGCCAGCACTAGCGCTTCGTTCCTGCCTCGGAACGAGCCGAGACAGGAGAAACTGTGGCTAAGCCGCGCGTACACGAGCTCGCGAAGGAGCTCGGAGTTCCAAGCAAGGTTGTGCTTGAGAAACTCACCGAGATGGGTGAGTTCGTCAAGTCAGCCTCCTCAACCGTTGAGCCGCCCGTTGCGCGGCGACTGCGTGAGGCATTCCCCAAGAAGCCCGCAGAGGAGCCGGCAGCCGCCGCTCCGAAATCTGCCCCGAGCAAGTCTTCGGCCCCCGCTCCAGGTCCGGCCCGGCGCACGCCGCAGGCGTCACCACCCGCTTCAGAGCCCGCACCGTCCGCACCTGCCGCCTCGGCGCCCGCTGCGCCGGCACCCACCCGGGCCCCGGCACCTTCAACGCCGTCAGCACCGGCAGCACCGGTGACGCCGTCAGCACCGGTAGCCCCGGCTGCACCCGCCGCAGCAACTCCCGCACCAGCGGCACCGGCGGCGCCCGCCGCGTCAACCCCGGCACCAGCGGCGCCGGGGCCCAAGCCTGGCATCCCGCGCCCAGGCAACAACCCGTTCGCGACCTCGCAGGGTATGCCTCGGCCAGGTGGCCCACGGCCCGGCAACAACCCGTATGCATCAGCACAGGGGATGCCACGTCCCGGCGCTCCCCGCCCGCAAGGTGGGGCCGGGCGTCCAGGTCCACGCTCTGCTCGTCCGACCGACGGCGCGCCTCGTCCTGGCGGCGGGGCCCGGCCAAACCCGGGAATGATGCCGGATCGTTCCGGAACCGCTCGTCCTGGTCGTCCCGGAACTCCTGGTAGGCCAGGAGCTGCCGGGCGTCCCGCAGGTGATAACCGGGGCCGTGGTGCAGGCACCGGAGCTCCCGCTGGTGGCGCTCCTGCCGCCGGTGCCGGTGGCTTCCCGGCGCGCACGGGGGCTGGCCGCGGTCGCGGTAGCACCCAGGGTGCATTCGGTCGTGGGGGCGGACGCCCGGCTCGTGGGCGAAAGTCCAAGCGCGCGAAGCGTCAAGAGTTCGAGCAGCAGCAGGCTCCCATCATCGGTGGCGTCTCGATCCCCCGCGGGGGCGGCTCGGAGGTACGGATCCGTACCGGTGCGTCGCTCGCCGATTTCGCGGACAAGATCGATGTCAATCCGGCGTCGCTCGTCACGGTGCTCTTCCACCTCGGCGAAATGGCCACCGCCACTCAGTCGCTCGATGAGGACACGTTCCAGGCATTGGGTGCCGAGCTCGGCTACACGGTCGTCATGGTTTCGCCCGAGGACGAGGATCGCGAACTGCTGGAATCCTTCGACATCGATCTCGATGCCGAACTGGAAGGCGAGACTGACGAGGACCTCGCGCCGCGGCCGCCAGTCGTGACCGTCATGGGTCACGTCGATCACGGTAAGACCAAGCTGCTCGACGCGATCCGTCACACCAACGTGGTGGCCGGTGAGGCGGGTGGAATCACCCAGCACATCGGTGCGTACCAGATCGAGTTCACCCACGAGGGCGTCACCCGTCCGATCACCTTCATCGACACCCCGGGTCACGAGGCGTTCACCGCCATGCGTGCACGTGGTGCGGAGGTCACGGACATCGCGATCCTTGTGGTGGCAGCGGACGACGGCGTGATGCCCCAGACCGTGGAGGCGCTTAACCACGCACAGGCCGCAGGTGTGCCGATCGTGGTCGCTGTGAACAAGATCGACCGCGAGGGTGCGAACCCCGCGAAGATCCGTCAGCAGCTCACCGAGTTCAACCTGGTGGCCGAGGAGTACGGAGGCGACACCATGTTCGTGGACGTCTCTGCGCTGAAGCGTCAAGGCATCAACGAGGTTCTCGAGGCCGTGCTCTTGACGGCGGATGCCGCGCTCGAACTGGTTGCCAACCCGAACAAGGACGCGCGCGGAATCGCGATCGAAGCGAACCTGGACAAGGGCCGCGGCCCCGTCGCTACCGTGCTCGTACAGTCCGGAACCCTCCATGTGGGGGACGCGATCGTGGCGGGAACCGCTCACGGCCGCGTGCGAGCGATGTTCGACGAGCATGGCGAGACCCTCGACTTCGCCGGGCCTTCTCGGCCGGTGCAGGTCCTCGGCCTCACCTCGGTGCCGCGCGCCGGTGATTCACTACTCGTGGCTCCAGACGATCGCACGGCACGCCAGATCGCGTCCAAGCGCGAGGCTGCCGAACGCGCCGCCACGCTCGCCAAGCGCCGCAAGCGCATCTCGCTCGAGACCTTCGACGAGGCGCTGAAGCAGGGCAAGGTGGAGACGCTGAACCTGATCCTGAAGGGCGATGTCTCGGGTGCCGTGGAGGCTCTCGAGGATGCGCTGCTCAAGATCGATGTGGGCGACGAAGTCGATCTGCGGATCATCCACCGCGGTGTGGGCGCCATCACGCAGAACGACGTGAACCTGGCGACGGTGGATAGCGCCGTCATCATCGGGTTCAACGTCCGCCCGGCGGAGCGCGTCCAAGAACTCGCGGACCGCGAGGGCGTGGAGCTGAAGTACTACTCGGTGATCTACCAGGCCATCGAGGAAGTCGAGGCGTCCCTCAAGGGCATGCTCAAGCCGGAGTTTGAAGAGGTGCAGCTCGGCACAGCCGAGATCCGCCAGGTGTTCCGTTCCTCTAAGTTCGGAAACATCGCCGGTTCGATCATCCGCTCGGGCACCATTCGCCGCGGTTCGAAGGCTCGCCTCACGCGTAATGGCGTGGTGATCGCGGACAACATCGAGATCCAGTCGCTGCGACGCGAGAAGGATGACGTCACCGAGGTCCGCGAGGGCTTCGAGTGCGGTATCGGCATCGGGGCACGAGACATCGCGGAGGGCGACATCATCGAGACCTTCGAGATGCGAGAGAAGCCGCGCGCGTAGTAGGCACACTCGTACGAGGGGCCGGTGGGGCGAAAGCCCCACCGGCCTTTTCATGCGCCTCGTAGACTGAGGGCTCAGACGGGCCACGATGACGGGGATTTCATGCCAACGACCGCCACCATTCGACCCGCGCTGACGCCGCTTCAACGATGGGGCCTGGCGATCGGCGCCTTACTCTTCTGCGTACCGCTCGTGGTGGACATACCGGGACTTGATCCGGCGGGCGAGCGTATGCTCGCGATCTTTCTCGTCGCGATCGTCTTCTGGGTGACCGAGGCGATCCCGCTCTTTGCCACCGCGACTCTGGTCATCCTCCTTGAGGTTCTGATGATCTCTTCGGCCGCGGTCCTGCCCGTCGCCGAAGAGGCCGCGCCGGCAGCGTCCTACTTTGCGGCCATGGCGCATCCGGTAATCATTCTGTTCCTGGGTGGCTTCCTGATTGCCGACGGCGCAGCTAAGTTCGGACTCGACAAGAACCTCGCGGCGGTCTTCATGAAGCCGTTTGCCGGCTCGGCGCGGCTCCTCATTCTGGGCATGATGCTGGTGACCGCTGGCCTCTCGATGTTCATGTCGAACACCGCGACGGCCGCGGCAATGTTCGCCGTGGTGCTGCCGCTCATTCGCGTGATGCCCACGGACAAGGCGCGCTCGGCGTTGGCG
>JAKDIE010000322.1 GCA_030450655.1 Ruaniaceae bacterium | reverse complement strand
CGATGCCGGCGAACCGGCCGGACTTCGTCCCACTTCCGCCAGGCGTGGTGACGGGCAGTTTGACGAGAAGCTCGCGCCCAAAGACACCGGGAACGTCGTCTACGCTCCCATTCTTGTCCCGCGCGGATTCTGCGATGAGCGGGCGGACGTCATCCCACAATGACAGACTCCGTGGGGCGGCAAAGAGTTGGATCTGCACCGACGAGCGGCCAAGGGTGCAGGTGACGGAGTTGGGAACCTTCGTGTTCTTGTCGAGTTCGATCCGCAACTGCATTCCTGGCCGCGGCGGAATATGGAGCGCCCCCAGGTTCAACCGACCGCCCGTCTCCGGCACGTCCGCGATGTCGTACGGCCCCTCCCGCGTGGGTTCTGCTTCCTCGACTGGGTTGGCGGTGCTCGCCGCGGCGGCATTCGAACGGCGCCGGAATAGTGCCATCACGTCTCCTTTTCCTCGTCTCACAGCGTACATGCCGCCCGTGTTCAGTCCCGACGGCGCATGCTGTGTCACAGTTAGTAGGTGACGTACCGTGAGACTCTCCGCCCACCTGCCCTGTACATCGCCACGTTCTGCGCGCTCGCAGCGTCATTTAGTCTCATTGCGGTGCCCGCCTCACGGCCGCTCGCGGCCGTCATTGCACTCGTCCTCGCCGGAGCGGTCATCATCACTTTGCTCGCCACGTCTCCTCGGATCGAGGTGGAGGGCTCCCTCCTGCGTGCGGGGCGGGCCCACATCGACGCGGCGTACCTAGGAGAGGTGACGGCCCTCTCTAAGGACGAGATGCGTGTGGCGTTCGGGCGCGATGCCGACGCGCGGGCCTGGTCACTGTACCGGAGCCACGCGCGAGCGTGCCTGCGGGTGGAGATCGTGGATCCTCGGGACCCTGCGCCCTACTGGCTCATCTGCACGAACGATCCCGAGGCGCTCGCACACGCGATCGTCTCAGCGAAGAATCACGCCGCGCACTCGGAGCAGACAGGAAGTCCGTTTTCCTCGTAAGCAAGCTGCGACCGGTGGTGTACTAGGAAGCAGTGCGAGCAGGTGAACTCATCCGCCTGTCGCGGTAGTACTTCAACGTCGAGCACCTCGTTCGAGAGGTCGGCGCCGGGAAGTTCAAATCCCTCCGCGGCCTCCGACTCGTCCTCGTCGACGATCGTTGCACTCTTTTCATTGCGCCTGGCCTTGAGTTCCTCAATCGATTCCTCGTTGAGGTCCTCTTCGTTCTTGCGCGGGGCATCGTAGTCAGTCGCCATAGGGGCGTCACACTCCGCTTTCTACTCGTGAATGTCTACGCGCTTCAACCACGCGTACCAGTCGATTATTCCGCGGTGTGCCCGCTGACCCCCAGAGAATACAACGCTGAGCGCCAAAACTGAACTCAGTGCGATGCACGTCACGTTCCGGTGTGGCGCGTGCCGCCACACCGAGTGGCGTCCCAAGATTCGTCCCCGAAGAATGGCACTCTCTGTGAGAGGAGGACTCATGCGCAAACTGACATTTTCTTCCATCAACGAGCGGGCGCTCGACTTGGTGGATGACGACGGCGAGCACTACTCGCTTGCGCTCTCGGAGGAGCTACGGTCCGCGGTCCGGGAATCGGCTCCGCGTCGGGCCGTCGCCGAGGAGGCGCGCGAGTATCGCCCCAAGGACATCCAGCAACTGTTGCGCGCCGGCGCCAGCGTAGATGAGATCTGCGAATGGTCCGGCCTTCCCGTAAGCCATGTGCAGCGGTTCGAGGGGCCCGTGATTGCCGAGCGTAACTGGACGATCGAGTCCGCGCACGGATTCGTCGTCGGGCATAGCTCAGACTCCCCTGCGCTCGGGGACCTAGTCATTGATCGTCTCGCCACGCGGCACGTTTCCGAGATCGAATGGGATGCTGTGCGCGAAGGCACAGAGCCGTGGCGCCTGATCGCCCGGTACGTTGTGGCGAACGCGCCAGTGGAGGCCACGTGGGAGGTGGATCTTTCCACGCGCTCGGTGCGCGCGTTGGACGATGAGTCTCGTTGGCTATCGGAGACCGACGCCTCCTCGCCGCGCGCTCGCCGCCATCTTGCGGCCTCGGTGCTGTACAACTCGGAAGAGGACGGCGTGTTCCCGGCCGCATCCGATGATTCGGAGGAATCGACCGATTCGCTCTTGCGCCACCTGCATTCAAGCAGGGGTGTGCGGCAGAGGGAGGAGGATCTGCTCGCTCATATCCTCGACGGCGACATGGACGAGATCCCCGCAGCGCATCCGCCCCTGAGCGCACCTGAGCAGGCAACTGACGCTCTCGTCCTGCCCCTACCGAACATGCCCACGCCCCCGAGCGAGGACGCAGCCCAGGAGGCGCAGGACGAGCCCACCGTGCGTCGTCCACGTTCGCGGCGCCGCCAATCAGTGCCGAGCTGGGACGAAATCGTCTTCGGCAGCGACTCCTAAGGAGCCC
>JAKDIE010000321.1 GCA_030450655.1 Ruaniaceae bacterium | reverse complement strand
CGTCCCCTCTCGCCCGGTGGAGCGCGCGCCGGGCCGCCGACCCGCGGGCGGCCGCACCCTTCCCAAGCGCTGAACGATCGTTTAGTATAGTGAACATGCGATCAGACCTCACGGCGGCAGCACGAATTCGGGACGCCGCCATCGACATCTTCGGCCGCCGCGGCTTCGAGGCGGCCTCGGTGCGCGAGATTGCTCGCGAGGCGGGAGTCTCGCCCGCGTTGGTGATGCACCACTACGGCACCAAGGAGAACCTGCGCGAGCGGTGCGACGATTTCCTGATGAGCGAGGGGCTACGCCTCAAGTCGGAGATGGACGTGGACGATGGCGCCCAGGTCTCGGATCTGATCCGCAGCTTTCCGCCTCACCACCCTTGGATGGTCTATATCTCGCGGATCGTTCTCGATGGCGGCCGGGCCGGCGCGGCGCTCTGGGACCGATTCCAAGACGAGGCAGCCACGGCGCTTGAGACGCGAAATCACCAGATCGTTCTGCGCGAAGGGGTCGATCCGGTGGCCGCCAACGCCGTCGCCACCGCGATCGGAATGATCCCACTCGTGTTTCAGTCACACCTGGCGCGGAACCTGGGCTCCGATCAGCTTGACGGCGAGGCATACCAGCGCCTCATGACAACCCTCATGGACCTCCTCATGAACGGACTCTACGAACTCAATCCGAAAGGAGAATCCGCATGACCGCAGCGATCACCACGAGGAAGCTCACGAAAGAGTTCGGCGCCATCCGCGCCCTCGATGATCTCGATCTGGAGATCCCGCAGGGCTCGATCTTTGGCGTGATCGGGCCGAACGGGGCGGGGAAGACCACGCTGATGCGGATCCTGCTCGACGTGGTCCGCCCCACGCGGGGCACGGTGTCCGTGCTCGGCGAGGACCCGCGCAGTGGCGGCTCCGCCCTGCGCAACCGCATCGGATACCTGCCCGGGGAGTTGCGGCTGAACCCGAAGCTGACCGGGGGTGATCACCTTCACCTGTGGGCGTCGCTCGGCGCGCGGCCGGCACCGGCACACGCGCGGGCGCTGCGCCTGGCCGAAACCCTCGACGTGCGCCTGGGCGATCACACCCGCACGCTTTCCAAAGGCAACAAACAGAAGCTGGGCATCGTCCAGGCGTTCATGCACTCGCCGGAACTCGTGATCCTCGACGAGCCCACCTCCGGCCTCGACCCGCTCGTGCAGCAGCAGGTCCTCGGCCTCATGGACTCGGCGCGGGACGCCGGCGCCACGATCTTCCTTTCCTCCCACGTGATGAGTGAGATCGAGCAGGTGGCGGACGCCGCCGCGGTCCTCAACCGCGGCACCCTCGTGACGGTCTCGTCCATGGCGGAGTTGCGCGCCTCCGCCACGCGTCACGTCCAGGCGATCGTCCACTCCACGGCCGACGACGCCGCCACGGCTTTGCGTCGACACGGACTTGCGCTGGACGTCGTCGGGCACGGTGACGGGGAAGTTGCGATCACCGGGCTCCTTGAGGGGCGTGCCAAAGATCTGGTCACCGCACTGGCCGAGCTCGATCTCGAGAGCTTGATCGTTGCCGAGCCGGATCTCGAGGAGAGAGTCCTCGATATGTACGAAGCGAACGGAGCCGCGTGATGCCGATCCTTCTGCACGAACTTAGGCATGGCTGGAAGGCGCTGATCGGCTGGACGATCGGCCTCATCTCCGTGTGCGTCCTCTATTTGCCCTTCTTCGAATCGATCGGCTCCTCTCCCGAGATGAAGTCGATGCTCGATTCGCTTCCGCAGGCGCTCATCGTGGGGATGGGTTTCGATCTCATGTTCAGCGGCGCCGGATACGTCCATTCCTCGGTGCTCGAGCTCACGGCCATCGTCCTCGTGGTGATCGCCGGAATCGGGTGGGGCGCGCGGGCCATCGCGGGGGATGAGGAAGAGGGGATGCTCGAGCTGACCCTCGCGCACGGTGTGAGCCGCACCCGCGTGTACGCGGAGCGGGCGCTCGCGATCGTGGTGCGGCTCGCGATTCTCGGAGTGGCGCTGTGGGTGATCTTGATGAGCATGTCCGGGCCGTTCGCCCTCGATCTGGATGAGGGAGACACGGTGGCGGGGGTCGCCTCGTTCACGATGCTGGCGATTGCGATCGCGTTCATGTCGCTGGCCGCGCCCGCGGCCACGGGGCGGAGGGGTGCCGCGCTCGGCGCGGGCGCCGGGCTCGCGGTGACGGCGTACGTGCTGAACGTGGTTGGCCGTCAGTCAGAGGATTTCGGCTGGCTCGCGGACGTCTCGCCATTCGGCTGGGCGTTCGCCGGCGTCCCGATCATGAACGGCTGGGACTGGGCCGGGCTGGGACTGCTCGCCGCGCTCGTGGCCGTTGCGTTCGCCGTCGGGCTCCTCGCGCTGAACAGGCGCGACATCCGCGGCTAGCCGCCCGCTTTCCTGCGCTCACCCCGAGCCGCTAGGGAC
>JAKDIE010000320.1 GCA_030450655.1 Ruaniaceae bacterium | reverse complement strand
CCAACTCTCGTCATTCTGCGCCCACCCGACTCTCGTCATTCTGCGCGGAGCGTCAGCGGAGTTGCAGAATCCAGGCCCAAGATCCTCACGCAACGAGGGCGTTTTCTGCCTGGATGCCAGCGGCTGGGCCCGCTGCGCGAGCAACACCGCCCACTGGGGTGGCCCGAGGGGCTTCGCAGGGCAACGGGTTGCATATGGTGACTAAAGGGGCGTCTTTGGTCACGAGATGCAACCCGTTCTGCCAGGAAGGTCTCGGCCACGGGCGTCCGAACGTTATCGTGGCAGTTTTCGTACGATTGGGCGGGGTCGGCCGAGGATCGTGGCAATTTTCGTCAAAATAGTGACGTTCTGTGCCACGTAGATGGTGCCAGGGCCTCGGATCGTACGAAAACTGCCACGCTCACGTGCTCCCGCAGGGTCACGGGTGACACGGCCCACGTAAGGGGCGAGAATCGCCTCGCCTCGGGGCATGCTGCTGCCATCCAGGCAGAAGAACACTCCCGAGCACCTCGCATTGCGCGGCTGGCCACACCCCGCGTGCCCAATCGCTATTCGAGGTACCTCAGTGGGTCCTTCTCGACCAGGCATTCGGAGTCGAGGCGCATCGGCGCGATTCGGCCGTCACGACGCAGCTCGATCATTCGCCCGAGCACCCGCTCGTGCAGCGCGAACGGCGAGATCGTGTTGACGTTGATCTTGGTGGATCCCTCGAATCCCGCGAGCGTGGAGATCCGCCACTTGAGCATGATGCGCCACGGCATCGGAACGGCGAACCCGCGCGGCTGGTGGTACCACTCCTCGTTCGTGGCGACCTCGGCGCCAGTGGCCGCGTGGCAGGCCTGCACCAGATCCGAGACGGCGCGGATCTGCTGATCGGTCTGCTCCCACGGGGAGGGAGAGGGCGAGGTGGAGAACACCTCCAGCGTCGGGTAGCGGTGGCCGAAGCCGGCGAACGCGATCGCCCCCGCATTCTGCGCCAGCACCAAACCCTGCTCGGCGGCGTAGTTCACCGCGTACTCGTTGTAGATCCCTGGGTTCGCGGCCACGCGATCATGCTCGCGCAGGGCCGCCGCCCCCACCTCGTCGATCGCCACGAGCTGCTTGTGAAGGTGATCGAAGCTCGCGCCCGCCGGGCGAAGCCAGTTCTGGAACACCGCCACGTACTTCACGTGGGGGTTGAAATCGTACAGATCCCGCATCGCATCGACCGTGAACCGGGTGTATTGGTAGTGCTCCTCTGGCGTCAGGGTCCCCGAGGATGCGAGCTGGTTCTCGGTCTCGGCGCCGTCCACGAAGTGCCGCCGAGCAATGACCACGTCATGACCGCCGTCGAAGAAGTTGTGCGCCCAGGCCAGCCGTTCGTCGTCGGGCAGGGACTCCCACTTCTGTGGATCGATGCCGGAGGCGAGTGCCTTGCTACGCGCCACCCGCACCACGTGCGCGCGCCCTTGCGGGGTGGCGAGATAGGCCGCGCGGCGCTCCACGGTCGCGGCGGGCGGGCGGTAGCCGTGGTTCTCTTCCCAGTAGTCAACGGACATGATCTCGAAGAGGTTGGGGACGCGGCGGAACTCGGCCTTGGTGGCGGTGAGGTCCTCGGCGAGGAGGCCGGTGAGCGTGCGCCAGTCGTCGCCGTCGCGCACCAGACGGGACTTTTCCGGAGGGGTTTCGTACTGGCGGGCGGGGCAAAACGAGCAGTACTGGCCGAGCCGCGCCTCGGTGATGGGATGAGCGGCGGGGGCGGCGGAGGCGATGGGCCGGTTGCCGCGGCCCGGGACCGTCCACACCTGCGTGCCGGAGAAGGGGTTGACCTGCTTGATGGTGCCGTCCGGGAGGCGGCGGATGGGTTCGAGATGGCGCACCACTCAACACTAACGCGGTGGCCCGGCCGTCACCGCCGATCCTTCCGCCCGGCTGCACGTTTGGTAACTCTGGGGCACCCAAGGGCGCTCTTGGGTGCCTGAGACTTACCAGACATGCGCGGGCGCTCGCGCGCGATCTCGCCGCGCTCGCCGTAAGGTCGAGCCATGGACGTTCAGATCAGCAAGAACGAGGGCCGCTCCCGGTTTGAGATCGCGGTGGATGGCGAGATCGCCGGCTTCACGGAGTATTTCGACGACGACGGCGTGCGCCAGTTTCCCTCCACGGAGACTGATCCGAGCTACCGCGGGCAGGGCCTCGCCGGAAAGCTGGTGGGGTACGCCCTCACCGCCACCCGCGAGGAGGGGCTGAAGGCGGACCCGATCTGCCCCTACGTGGCCGCCTTCATCCAGCGCCACAAGAGTTACCAGGATCTCCTGGTCGAGTAGCCGGCGCGAGCGGAGCGCGCCCCAGCGGGCGCCGCACGGCCGTGAACCGGTAAAAAACGCACTCTCGATGCTCCAGCGAGGCCGATTTCGGCAGAATCAGCATCGAGACGTACCTTTTTGCCGACTG
>JAKDIE010000319.1 GCA_030450655.1 Ruaniaceae bacterium | reverse complement strand
CGAACGAACACGTCCTCGAGGCTCGGTTCGAGGATCTCGGTGGCGTGTAGGCCCCAGCCGCGTTCTGCGATGATCTGTGGCAACCTATGTGCCGCGGTGTCGAGATCGGTGGCATCGATCAGCCACCCGCCGTCCGGCGTTCGGGAGGTGCCGCGCACCCAGGGTTCGGATGCGAGCGGTGCCCTCAGATCGGCGTCGGCCTCCGTCAGGGCGAGCTTGAGCTGCGGCCCGCTGCTGAAGCGCGCGCGCAGTGCGGCAGGGGTACCGGTGGCTACCGTTCGGCCCGCTGCGACAACGGCGATCTCGTCGCAGACGCGCTCGACATCGGACAGGATGTGCGTGGAGAAGAACACGGTGGCGTGCCCTCGTAGACGCTCGATGAGGCGGAGTAGATCGTGGCGGCCGACTGGATCAAGGGCTGACGTGGGTTCGTCAAGGATCAGCAGTTCCGGCGAGTTGATGAGTGCCTGCGCGATCCCAAGTCGTTGCTTCATACCGCGGGAGAAGCCGCCGATCCGTGTGGTGATGCCGTCGAGTCCCACGAGATCGAGCAGCATGCCGATCCGCCTGGCGGGAGATGGCAGCGCGAACGCCGAGGCGCAGAACTCCAGGTATTCGGGGGCGCGCATCCACGGGTAGAAGGCGGGGACGTCGGGGAGATAGCCCAGGCGGGAGGCGACGGCCGCCGGGTTCGCCAGCACATCGGTGCCGAGGATCGTGGCGCTCCCGGAATCGGCACGGGCGAGACCGAGCAGGATGCGGATCGTGGTGGTCTTGCCGGCGCCGTTGGGCCCCACGAAGCCGAACACTGAGCCGGACGGCACGCGTAGATCGAGTCCGTCGAGGGCGTGGGTTTCCCCGAAAGCTTTCGTCAGTCCGGCAATCTCGATGGCCGTCATGATCTCGGGTACAGCTCGTTGACCGCCTGTTCGATGGCGGGAGCCGCGCGACTGGCAGACGCCTCTTCGTGGTGCGGCGCGGGCTTCCTGCCCGCGGCGAAGAACGCGATCGGGCCCACGATCTGGATGAAGCAGATGAGGATCCAGGCAATGCGAGGCAGAGTCAGGCGCTCGTTCTGGGTGCGTGCGAGCGAGGTAAGGCTCGCGGCGAGAAGCACGATTTGGATGGCCACAAGGGCCCCAACAACGACCCACGGTAAGGGGGTGAAATCAGGCATGATCATCCGTTCCCCACCCACGCCGCAGGGCGGCACGCACGGGTAGGTAGCTCAGGGCGAGCTGTAACGGGAAGGCCAGGGCGAGGCTGCCGAACGCGATCCGCTTCGATCGGGGCCGGATGGCCTGCTGGAGGCATATGCCACCGGAGATGGTGGCAAGGCTTGCTGCGATCGCCGGCATCGTCAGGCGCTGGGCTGCGGGGAGCTCGCGATCCGTTGAGGTGGCAATGAGGGCCGCCGAGACGATCGGAAAGAGAGTGCCGAAGGCAACCGAGTTGAGGAGGGATTCCCCGAGTTCCGCCTCGGACGTCTCGCGCCGCACCGCCAGAAGTGACGCGGATCCAGCGGCTGCAGCGACGATCGCGGACGCGACCATCTGTGAGGTGCCGAGATTCCCCACGGCGTCGTCCAAGACGTCGTCGTCCACATCGTCCGGATTGAGAAGCCCAAGCCCGACGGCGACCCGACCCAGGTTGAGCGTCCAGCCAAGTCCGAAGACGCGGGGGATGACGAGGCGCTGATCGGCGGGGTCAAAGGTGCCGGCCATGCGACGGCCGATCCCCTTCGCGAGGGAAACCGGCACGCCCAGAAGTTGCGTCGGCCCGCCGTCGAACATTTCGTTCAGGGCCGCCGCGTACTCAGTTGGGGAGCCAAGTTCCTCGAGGGAGATCTCGGGATCGGAGAGCAGATCGCGCAGATCTGCCAGCGAGTCCCGCCGCGCGCGGCCACGAAGGGTCAGGTGGGCCGCGACGTCGTCGATGTAGGTGCTGGTCATTGCTCAACCTCCGTGAGAAGTGAATTCAACGTGGTGGATAGTCGCTCCCACGCGCTGCGCTGCGCGGCCAACTGGCGGGAGCCCGCGCGTGAGAGGGAGTAATACTTTCGTGGCGGGCCAACCGGAGACTCGTGCCACGTGGTCTCGACAAGCTTCGCGTTCTTCAGGCGCGTGAGGAGCGGATAAATCGTGCCGCTGGTGGCCTCCAGGCCGGGGCGGCCGGAGAGATCCTCAACGACGTCCGCGCCGTAGCGCGGTGCGGCGCTCAGGAGCGCGAGCACGGCGAGTTCCAGCGAGCCCTTGCGGAGTTGGGTCGAAACATCATCCATGGCTCTATGGTAATACCAACTAGCATGTGACACAAGGTACCAGGTGATACCGTCCCTGCGCCTATCGTTAGGCTTGCGGCATGAGGTTGACCAAAGGACACGGCACGCAGAACGACTTCCTGCTCACCCGGGAGGACGTGACGGCCGATGTTGTG
>JAKDIE010000318.1 GCA_030450655.1 Ruaniaceae bacterium | reverse complement strand
GTGTGTGGCGCAGAGGGGCGTGCCGCAGGTCACGTCCGCGCTACAGGTGAACGAGCCGCCCGATCCTGGTAAGCTTGATCTCGCACAGCCGCGAACTCTTCGCTGAGCTTTCTCACACTTTCTGTGAATGCACCCTTTCTGCTGTGTTCTCCACTGGTTGACGTAAGGAACCCCGTGACCTCATCCGCTGAGCTTGCAACCAAGAAGTTGCCCGAGCTCCAGTCCCTCGCCCACGATCTCGGTATCAAGGGCACCTCCAAGATGCGCAAGAGCGATCTCGTCGCCGCCATCTCAGCCTCCTCGGGCGGCTCAAAGCCCGAGCACACCCAGAACCGCCAAGGCCAGAAGGCCGACGGCGCACCCGCAGCTACTGCGGAGACCTCACCTGAGAAGACCGCACCTGAGAAGCGTGCGCCTGCGAACGCCGCGCCTGAGAAGAGCGCACCCGCTGCTACTGCGAACAGCGCACCCGCGAACAGTGCGCCCGCTGCTGGCGCACCGTCAGATTCCCCGCGGGAGGATCGCCCCTCGGGCGAGAATCGCCACCAGGGAGGGCGTCGCGCCACGGGCCAGGGCGGGGAGCACGCCTCGCACGAGGACGCTAAGAACGAACTCATGCGCGATCTCGCTGCTCAGCAGGGAGCACGGAAGGAATCCACTCCCACTCCCTCTCTCGATGATCTCGCCGATGGTGCCGCGCGGCGCCGCGAGGAGGGCGGCGACGACCGCCGCGGGCGCCGCAGGAACCGCAGCCGTAACCGCAATGACGGCCGCGACAACCGCAATGACGGCCGCGAGAGCCGCAACGACGGGCGGGATAACCGCCGGCGTCCCGATGGCGAGGTCGAGGTGAATGAGAACGACGTTCTCATTCCCGTGGCAGGCATCCTGGACATCCTCGACAACTACGCCTTCGTGCGGACCTCGGGCTACCTGCCTGGCCCGAACGACGTGTACGTGACCCTCGGCCAGGTCAAGAAGTTTGGCCTGCGCCGCGGGGACGCTGTCACAGGTGCGGTTCGCCAGCCGCGTGAGGGCGAGCAGCAGAGCACCCGCCAGAAGTACAACGCCCTCGTGCGCTTGGAATCAATCAATGGCATGAGCGTGGAGGATGCGCGTCGTCGTACCGATTTCGCGAAGCTCACCCCGCTCTACCCGCAGGAGATGCTGCGCCTCGAGACGAGCCCCAAGGCCCTGACTCCTCGCGTGATCGACCTGGTGTCGCCAGTGGGCAAGGGCCAGCGCGGACTCATCGTGGCGCCACCCAAGGCCGGTAAGACCATCGTGATGCAGCAGATCGCCAACGCGATCGCCGTCAACAACCCCGAGGTTCACCTCATGGTTGTCCTTGTGGACGAGCGTCCCGAGGAAGTCACGGACATGCAGCGGATGGTGAAGGGTGAGGTTATCGCCTCCACCTTCGATCGCCCCGCCTCGGATCACACGATCGTCGCAGAACTCGCCGTGGAGCGCGCCAAGCGCCTGGTTGAGCTCGGCGGTGACGTGGTGATTCTCCTCGATTCGCTGACGCGACTCTCGCGTGCCTACAACCTCGCGGCACCCGCCTCCGGCCGTATCCTCTCCGGTGGTGTGGACGCCGCCGCGCTGTACCCGCCCAAGAAGTTCTTCGGGGCGGCGCGCAACATCGAAGGTGGCGGTTCCCTCACGATCATCGCCTCGGCGCTCGTCGAGACCGGTTCCAAGATGGACGAGGTCATCTTCGAGGAGTTCAAGGGCACCGGAAACCTGGAACTGCGCCTGTCACGGCAACTCGCGGACAAGCGCATCTTCCCGGCGGTGGACGTCAACGCGTCCGGTACGCGCCGCGAGGAGCTTCTGTTCACCCCCGACGAGCTCAAGGTCATCTGGCGCCTGCGCCGGCTCATGGGCGGCCTCGAGAAGGAGCAGGCGATCGAACTCATTCTCGGAAAGCTCCGCGAGTCTCAGTCAAACGCCGAGTTCCTCATGGCCGTGGCGAAGACGACTCCGGGTACCAAGAGCGAGATGGGCGAACAGATCATCAGCTAGTTCGGGCGATCGCACTCCGCATGACTGCGGGCTGTGACGCACCTATCACCCTAACCGCTTGGTTGCGCGAGTAGCCGGGTGGCATAATAGACCGCTGGTTCCGGTTCACCTCACGGATTGATGTGGGGACCCGGGACATCCGATAACAAGGAGCATTCCATGAAGCAGGGAATTCACCCTGAGTACAAGGTCACCACGGTGACCTGCACGTGCGGGAACACATTCACCACCCGCTCCACCGCCAAGTCTGGCGAGATCCACGCGGACGTGTGCTACGCGTGCCACCCGTTCTACACGGGCAAGCAGAAGATCCTCGACACCGGTGGTCGCGTTGCGCGCTTCGAGGCTCGCTACGGAAAGCGTGCCGGCAAGAAGGCTGACGCCGACAGCTAGCTTTTCTCCCGACGCCCGT
>JAKDIE010000047.1 GCA_030450655.1 Ruaniaceae bacterium | reverse complement strand
CGCAGCACCCAGACGCAACGGTTGAGCGAGAACCGTGAGCCTAGATCCCGCGACTTCGCGCGGGATGACGAGAGTTTGGCGGCGCGGGATGACGAAAGCTACAGAGTGCGGGATGACGAGGTGAGCGAGCGCCAACGCAGATCGCCGCGGACAGAGGCAGGCCCCACTGGCGCCTAAGCTTGTCCTCGATGGCACATCTTCTTGGCGGCGAATCCCTCCACATGGAATACCCGAACCGGGTGGTTCTCGACTCCGTCACCGTGGGGGTCGAGGACGGCGACCGCATCGGCATCGTGGGCCGCAATGGGGACGGCAAATCCACCCTGCTGCGGATCCTCTCCGGCGAGATTGAGGCCGACGACGGCCGGGTGACCCGCCGCTCCGGCGTCACCGTGGGGATGCTCGGCCAGGATGACGATCTGGACGAGGATGCCACTGTGGGCATGTCGATCGTCGGAGACGGGCCTGAGCACGAGTGGGCGGCGGATCCGAAGATCCGCTCGGTCCTCGGCGGCCTCGTCCCGGATATCGCGTGGGACGCGCACATCGGGACGCTCTCGGGCGGGCAGCGGCGCCGGGTGGCGCTCGCCGTGGTGCTCGCGGGAGATTACGACATCGTGATCCTCGACGAGCCCACCAACCACCTCGACGTGGAGGGCGTCGCCTGGCTGGCCGAGCACCTGAAGACTCGCTGGCCGCGCAACACGGGAGCACTGCTCGTGGTGACGCACGATCGCTGGTTCCTCGACGAGGTGTGCACGGACACGTGGGAGGTGCACGACGGCATCGTCGAACCCTTCGAGGGAGGCTACGCGGCGTACGTGCTGCAACGGATCGAGCGCGATCGTATCTCCGCCGTCTCGGAACAGAAGCGCCAGAACCTTATGCGCAAGTAGCTCGCCTGGCTCCGGCGCGGCGCGCCGGCCCGCACCAGCAAGCCGAAGTTCCGCATCGATGCCGCGAATCAGATCATCGAGAACGAGCCACCCATCCGTGACGCGATCGAGCTGAAGCGCCTGGCCACCGCCCGCCTCGGCAAGGACGTGGTGGACATCGTGGACGCCTCCGTCTCCTACGGCGACCACGAAGTACTGCGCGATGTCACCTGGCGGATCGGCCCCGGCGAGCGCTCGGGCGTGCTCGGCGCGAACGGCGCCGGGAAGTCCACTCTTCTCGGACTGATCACCGACCAACTGCGGCCCACTTCCGGGCGCGTGAAGCACGGCAAGACTGTGCGCATCGGCGTGCTCGATCAGCAGTTCACGGATCTCGAGGAGATTCGGGACGACCTCGTGCGCGAGGTGCTCGGCCGGACCAAGACCACGTTCGTCGTCGGGGGCAAAGAACTCTCACCCTCGCAGCTCCTGCAACAGCTCGGGTTCGACCGCGAGCACCTCTCCTCGCGCGTCTCAGAGCTCTCCGGCGGTCTGCGGCGGCGGCTCCAACTCCTGCTCGTGCTCCTCTCCGAGCCGAACGTTCTGGTGCTGGACGAGCCCACGAACGATGTCGATACGGACATGTTGACGGCCACCGAGGACCTGCTCGATTCGTGGCCGGGCACGCTGATCGTGGTTTCGCACGATCGCTACCTGCTGGAGCGCGTGACGGATCAGCAGTATGCGATTCTCGACGGCCACCTGCGCCACGTTCCTGGTGGAGTGGACGAGTACCTGCGGCTACGCGCGGCCCAGCCCGCCCGCAACTCCGCACGAAGCGGCAGACCCACCGCCCGCAACTCCGCACGAAGCTCCGCACCCACCGCCCGCAACTCGGCACAAAGCGGCACACCCGATCCTCGTCATTCTGCGCGGAACGCAGTGGAGTCGCAGAATCCAGGAACCTCACGCGCGCAGGCAGGCGGGCACGCGGCAACTCCGCAACTCACCGGCGCGGAACTGCGTGCCGTGCAGAAGGAGCTGGCCGCCGTCGAGAGGAAGATGGAGAAGTCTCAGGGCGCCGTCGGGCAGATCCACGCGCGCATGGCCACGCACGATCAGAGCGATTACGTGGGCCTCGCCTCGCTCACTGAGCAGCTGCGCGCGCTCGAATCGGAGCACGAATCACTCGAGACTCGCTGGCTGGAGCTCTCCGAACAGCTTGACTGACGTTCACGCGGCTCGCATTCACGCCGTGCCCCTCGCCTGCAACCGCTCGCGCGGCGCGCCTGCATCCACGCCCCGGACCGTTGCACTGGAACGGCATCCGCCTCGCGCCCCGGCCCCGCCGCTGCCGGGCATCTGCGACGATGTGAGGGTGAAGCGACTCGTATTCCTTGATGTGGACGGAACCCTGCTCAACCACGATCAGCAGCTGCCCGAATCGGCGCGCCGGGCGCTGGCTCGTGCGCTGGAACTCGGCCACGAGCTCGTGATGTGTACCGGCCGCGGGAAGGCAGAAATCTACCCGTTCCTCTGGGACATCGGCTTTCGCGGTCTCGTGGGCTACAACGGCGCCTATGGGGAGTTGGACGGCACGATCGTCTTCAACGATCAGATGCCGCAGCAGGACGTGGCGGAGATTGCCGCGTGGATGGATTCCGTGAAAGCGGATTGTCTCTGGCAGACCAGATCCGATCTGTACCTCGTGCGGGACTTTCTCGATCTGTTCCGTCCTTCAAGCGAGTCCAACCAATCGATCGCGGGCGATTGGAGCGCCTTCCTCGAACAGATCGCTCCGTACCTGCGCGAGGGTGTACCGGAGACTGCCGCAAAGCTGACGTTCCACCTCGCCGCACAGTGCGGGGCGACCCTCGCCGATGCCCAGGCTCGGTTCGGTGATCGGTTCTCGGTCGTGGCTGGCTCGCTCGCCCACGATCGCGGAGTCACAGGCGAACTGACCGCGCTCGGTATGAACAAGTCCGTTGGCCTGGTGAAGGTGGCGGACCGGCTGGACGTGCGGCTAGAGGACACGATTGCGCTGGGCGATTCCGCGAACGACGTCGAAATGCTCACGCGCGCGGGCATCGGCGTGGCCATGGGCAACGGCACCCGCGAAGCCAAGGCTGCGGCGGATTGGGTGACCACGTCCATCGACGACGACGGCCTGGCCGTTGCGTTCGAAAGGCTGGGCCTACTCGAGCCTACGGAGGCGTCTACGTGAGGCACATGCCCCGCTCAACCGCCGAGTTGGGACTCGATCGCGCGCGCAATCTCGGCAGAACTGGCGCCGGGATCGAACGCGGCCACAACCACACGCCGGCTACGGCCCTCATCCGCAAACCAGGGCGCGAACTGCGCCGTAAGCTCTCGTAACTCCCGGTCCAGCGCCCCGAGCGCCCGCGTATCCGAGTCCCGTAGCCAGCGGCGGAGCGCTGCGTTGTGCACGGCCACGAGGCTTGCCGCCAGTGCGACGGGAGCCCACTGCGGCGCACCAGGTGGGGCCACTCGGTTCAGGTACTCGACGAACACCCGCTCGTAGCGATGGGTAATGACCATCTCCCGCTCGCGAAGTGACGGGTTCTGCCGCAGCAGTTCCCAGCGCAGCCGCGCAGCATGCGTGTCCCGCACAAGGGTATGGAGCACCTCAACGGTGCTGCGACTGAGAGCCTCGCTGGGGGTCAGTTCGGTATCCGAGAGCAACTCCTCAAGGCGGGCCAGCGCCAGATCGTGATCGGCGAAGATCACGTCCTCCTTACTGCGGAAGCGCCGGAAGAACGTGCTACGGCTGATGCCGATGGCATCGGCGAGATCGCCCACGGTGGTCGATTCGAAGCCGTGTTCGGCGAGGTAGCGCACCGCCGCGGCCGCGCTCTCTGCGACAGCTTCGTTTCGCTCAGGGGCGTTGCCACTCATGGAGTGAAGCTAGCACACCGGCGACCGCGTGATACTGCGTACCAAGGTCCCAATCTCTAGCAATACATGGAAAACTCATAGGCCTTTCGTCCCCTTTTCCGGTTGAGAAGAAACCGAGTCTCAGGCACACTTGGATATAGACGGCCGCGTCTACCATCTGACGAACGAGGAAGATCGAGATGACAACCCAGACCCTTTCTTCAACCAGCAGCGGCGAATTCACCGCCCCCATCGGGGAGTATGCGTTCCTCCTGCGCGAGGCATTCGGCGCGGACCTCGTGGACCGTTCCACAGGCGGTGCGCTGAGCACCGAAGACGTATTTGATGCCATTCAGGCCGCGGGAGAATTCGCAACCGAAGTGCTCGCACCCCTGGACCGGCTCGGAGACCAGGTGGGGGCACGCTTCGACGACGGCGCCGTGAGCCTCCCCGAAGGCTTCAAGGATGCGTACCGGGCCTTCGCGGAGGCCGGCTGGGTCTCCGCCGGATCGCCCGAGAGTGCGGGCGGCGATGGCCTCCCCACCACTGTCGCCACCGTGCTCAGCGAGTTCTGGAACGCCTCCAACGCCGCGTTCACGCTCTGTCCGGGGCTCAGCCTCGGCGCGATCCGAACCCTCGATGCGAACGGTTCGCAGGAGCTACGCGACGCCTTCCTGCCGAAGATGATCAGCGGCGAGTGGACCGGGACCATGAACCTCACAGAGCCGCAGGCCGGAACCGATCTCGCTGCCGTGCGCAGCATGGCCCGTCAGAACCCGGATGGAACCTGGGCGATCAGCGGCCAGAAGATCTTCATCAGTTGGGGCGATCACGATCTCACCGAGAACATCATTCACCTGGTGCTCGCCCGCACCGAGAACGCCCCCGAGGGGCACCGCGGCATCTCGCTCTTCCTCGTCCCCAAGTTCCTACTGAACGAGGACGGCACACCCGGCGAGCGCAATGCCGTCACCACGGTGGGCATCGAGCACAAGCTCGGCATCCACGCCAGCCCCACCTGCACGCTGCAGTACGAGAACGCCACCGGTTACCTCGTGGGCGAGTTGCACAAGGGCCTGCGCGCCATGTTCGTAATGATGAACGAGGCGCGCTTCGGTATCGGAGTGCAGGGGCTCGGGATCTCACAGCGCGCGTTCCAGCGCGCCAATGACTACGCCCACTCACGTATCCAGGGCGCCGTGATGGGTCGCGATGGGATCGCGCCGATCGCAGAACACCCCGACGTGCGCCGCCTGCTGTTGAGCATGTCAAGCCGCATCTCGGCGATGCGCGCGCTCGTGGTGTTCGCCGCGGATCTCCTGGATCGGGCCGACGACGAGGACAGCCTCACGCTCGCCGAGTTCTTCACCCCACTCGTCAAGTCCTGGTGCACCGAGGAGTCAGTGCGCATCACGTCCGATGCCATCCAGGTGCACGGTGGCATGGGCTTCATCGAGGAGACCGGAGCGGCACAGCATTTCCGGGACGCCCGAATCGGCCCGATCTATGAGGGCACGACGGCGATCCAGTCCAACGATCTCGTGGGCCGCAAGCTGCTCAAGGACATGGGCCAGACGGCGACCCGCATCCTGGAGATGATCCAGGCCCAGATCGTGGAGCTGAGCTCCTTCTCGCACCCCGTTGCCCAGCGCACGGCCGAGCGTTTGGGGCGCGCGCTTGCCGCAGCTCAGGAGGCGACCGAGTCGCTCGCCGTGAGCGCCTTGAGTAACCCGCGGGACGCCTTCGCGGTCTCGGTTCCCTACCAGGAACTGCTCAGCCTGCTAATGGGCGGATGGATGCACGCCATCCTCGCCACCGCCGTGCTGAAGCACGAGTCGCTCACGGAGGATGATCAACGGCGTCTCACGGAGGCCGATTTCTTCGGCGCACATCACCTCGCGAAGGTGCATTCATTGGTGGAGACCATTGCGGCAGGAGAAATCGCATGAAAAGGGACATTTACGATGAGGACCACGAAGCCTTCCGCGAGATGGTCAAGGAGTTCGTGCGCCGATACGTGACGAACGAAAAGCGTGAGCAGTGGGACCGTGACGGCGAGGTGGATCGCGCCACCATGCTCGCGGCAGGCCAGCAAGGCTTGATCGGGCTCTCGGTGCCCGAGGAGTTCGGCGGCGCAGGCATGTTGATGGACTTCCGCTTCCGCGCCGTGGTGAACGAGGAGGTGCTCCGCGCCGGTGCGGGCTCGCTCGCCGGAGCATTCGGAATCCACGATGACCTCGCGGTGCCGTACCTCGCGCATTTCGGAACCGATGCCATGAAGCAGAAGTGGCTTCCCAAGATGGCCACAGGCGAGGTGCTCGGCGCCCTCGCGATGACCGAGCCCGGTGCAGGCAGCGATCTGCGCGGCGTCAGCACCACCGCGAAGAAGGTGGATGGCGGCTACATCGTCAACGGCGCAAAGACCTTCATCTCCAGCGGGAAGACGGCGGACGTGGTCGTCACCTTCGTGAAGACGGGCGAAGGCAACCGCCCGGACGCATTCAGCCTGATCCTGGTCGAGAACGGCATGGCGGGCTTCGATCACGGCAAGACCCTGCACAAGATGGGCTTCCACGGCCACGACACCGCCGAGCTGAGCTTCACGGACGTGTTCGTGCCGGATGAGAACCTCATCGGCACCGAGCCGGGGCACGGTTTCATCCAGCTGATGAAGAACCTCCCACTCGAGCGCCTCTCGATCGGCGTGGCCGCGACAGCAGCCTCCCAAGCCGGGCTCGAGTGGACGCTCGAGTTCACGAAGAACCGCACCGCGTTCGGCCAAGCGGTGGCCGATTTCCAGAACACGCGCTTCCGCCTCGCCGAAATGGCAACCACGGTGGACGTGATGTGGGCGTATATCGATCGCGCCATGGAGCTGTACCGCAAGGGCGAACTCAGCGCGGAGGAGGCCGCAAAGGTGAAGTTCTGGACCACGGAACGCGAGTGGGAGGTGCTCGATGTGGGCGTGCAGCTACACGGCGGCTACGGCTACATCATGGAATACCCAATCGCACGCGCCTTCGCCGATGCCCGGGTGCACCGCATCTACGGCGGCACCAACGAGGTCATGCGGGAGATCGTTGCCCGCGCGGTCACTGGCCGCAAGTAACACGAAGGAGCCGAGAGCCGTGAAGATCGTCGTCCTGCTGAAGGAAGTACCCGATACCTACACGGACCGCGCGCTGAACCTGGAGACCGGGCTCGCGGATCGCGGCGCCTCCGATCCGGTGGTGGACGAGATCAATGAGCGCGCGCTCGAGGTTGCGCTGGCGTACGCGGACTCCGCACCGGGCGAGGTGGAGGTCAGCGTGATGACGATGGCCCCGGCAACGGCAACGGCCTCGATCCGCAAAGGCCTGGCCATGGGGGCGTCGTCGGGAGTTCACATAGCCGACGCCGCCCTGCTGGGCGCGGGTCTCGGCCTCACCGCCGAGGTCCTCGCCGCCGCGATTCGCGCGCAGGATGCCGATCTGATCGTGGCGGGGAACCAATCGACCGACGGCGCGGCGGGAATGCTCCCCACCATGCTCGCCGAACTGCTCGGCATGCCGGGCCTCACCAGCCTCTCCTCCGTGACGATCGAGCCCGAACGAGTCTCGGGTGCGCGCGCCTCCGACTCCGCCGTCATGCAAGTCTCCGCGCCCCTACCCGCGATCATCTCGATCACCGAAGAGCTCCCGGATGCCCGCTTCCCCAACTTCAAGGGCATCATGGCCGCCAAGAAGAAGCCGCTCGAGACGAGGAGCCTGGCGGACCTCGGCATCGATGCGGCGGACATATCCGCGTCCCGCAGCATCATGCTCTCGATCAGCGAGCGCCCGCCACGAACCGTGGGGGTCAAGGTGACCGACGACGGCACGGCGGCACAGCAACTCGCCACGTTCCTCGCCGAGAACCGACTGGTCTGAGATCGAAGGAGATGACAATGAGTTTCGCTGCAGATTCGATCCTGGTACTGCTCGACACCACGCCCGAGGGCACTCTGGCAACGTCCAGCGCCGCCCTGCTCGGTGCCGCCTCCACCCTCGGCACGCCGGTTGCCCTTGTCCTCGGAGACATGGCCGCGGCCTCAAAGGCCGCCGATCTCGGGGCAACTGCCGTGCTCCGCACCGATGCGGTGCCGATCGTGGGAACGCACGCGACCGACGCCCTGGCGGCTGCGGCCGCGCTCGTTACCCCGGATGCGGTGCTTGCCTCCCACTCGGTTGAGGGCCGCGAGGTTGCCGCCCGCTTCGCAGCCCGCACCCGCTCCGGGATCATCGCGGACGCCGTGGCCGTGGCGCGCGATTCGGAGGGCATCATCGCCACAAACGCCGCGTACGGCGGCGCGTACACGGTGGGATCCGCCGTCACCCACAGCGCCCCGGTAATCACCGTGCGGCAGGGGTCCATCGAGGCCCGCGCGGCGGCGCAGCCCGCCAACGTGATCGAACTCGACGTGCCCAC
>JAKDIE010000046.1 GCA_030450655.1 Ruaniaceae bacterium | reverse complement strand
TCGGCGAGCTGCCGCATGATCTCCTGGTTGGTGAGGGCCGCGCGCCAGCCGGGGATCGCCTCGAGCTTGTCGAGTGTGCCTCCCGTGTGTCCGAGCCCGCGGCCGGAAAGCTGCGGCACGGCCACGCCGAAGCACGCCACCAGCGGAGCCAGCGGGAGCGTGATCTTGTCACCCACTCCCCCTGTGGAGTGCTTATCGGAGGTGGGCTTGCCGAGTGCGGAGAAGTCCATCCGCTCACCCGAGGCGATCATGGCGCCGGTCCAGCGCGCGATCTCGCGCCGCTCCATCCCGTTGAGGAAGATGGCCATGGCGAGCGCGGCCATCTGCTCCTCGCCCACGGCCCCGCGCGTGTACGCGTCGATCACCCAGTCGATCTGCTCGTTGCTCAGTTCGTGGCGATCCCGCTTCGCCCGGATCACGTCAACGGCGTCGAACGGCTCCATCACTCTTCCAACTTCTCTGGCCCGAAGGCTTGCGGCAGGACCTCGGCGAGCGTGCATTCGCCATCGGGCATCATCATCCGCATCTCGGCGCCACCGTGCTCCCAGAGGAGTTGGCGGCAGCGGCCGCAGGGCATCAGCGCGGCGCCGTGCTTGTCCACGCACGCGAACTCCACGAGGCGGCCGCCCCCCGAGTTCACGAGTGCGGAGACGAGACCGCATTCGGCGCAGAGGGTGACGCCGTACGCGGCGTTCTCCACGTTGCAGCCGGTGACGATCCGGCCATCGTCCACCCGCGCGGCGGCCCCCACGGGGTACTTCGAGTACGGCACGTAGGCGCGTTCCATCGCCGCGATGGCGGCGGCAGTCAGTTCGGTCCAGGTACTCATTGCTTGATGTACGGTATGTTCTCGGACGCGGGTGGTCTCACCTTGCCCACGAATCCTGCGACGGCGAAGATCGTCACCACATACGGGAGCATGAGGAGGATCTCGGACGGGACGGGCGTCCCGATCACGGAGAGCATGTTCGCGAGGTTGCGCGAGAAGCCGAACAGCAAGGCTGCGGCGAGTGCGCCAAGCGGGTTCCAGTTTCCGAGGATCATGGCGGCGAGGGCGATGTAGCCGAGACCGGCCGTCATCTCCTTGCCGAACGCCAACCCGGTCCCCACGGTGAAGAACGCTCCACCGAGGCCGGCAATCATTCCGGCGAAGATCGTGTTGATGACGCGGGTGCGGTTGACGTTGATTCCCACGGTATCCGCGGCCTTCGGGTGCTCGCCCACGGCGCGCATGCGCAGGCCCCACCGCGAGCGGAACACGAACACGGTGAGCCCTGCAACGATCACGTACATGAGGTACACGAGAATCGTCTGGCTAAAGAGCACCGGGCCGATCACGGGAATCGCGCTGAGACCGGGAATCGACCACACCGGCAGGCGATCTGGGTGGTTCAGGACCGATGCATTCTCCGTGAGCACGGTTGAGTAGAAGAACCCGGTGAGGCCCACCACGAGCACGTTCAGAACCACGCCGATGATGATCTGGTCCACCCAATACTTCACAGCAAAGAACACGAGTAACGCACCCACCAAGCCGCCACCGATCGCCGCGGTGATCAGACCAACGAACGGGTTGCCTGTTACCGTGGCGCCAATCGCGGCCGCGAAGGCTCCCATGAGGAGTTGGCCCTCAATCGCGATGTTCACGATGCCCGAGCGTTCGCCAACGAGCCCACACATCGCACCGAAGATAAGCGGGACCGAGAGCGCAAGGGCGCCCGCGATGAGCGTGGTCAGGGCGATCATGCGTCCGGTGCCGGCACCCGCGAACAGTAGGAAACCCAGAATGAACAGCAATCCGAAGGTCACAGGGAACCAGGCACCGAGCGTGCGGCGATTCGCCGTGGACCAGAGGGCGAGTGCCGCCATGGCGATGAGAACTGCGGCGAGCGCCAGGCCAACGGGCCGGGCGGGCACTTCGAAGAGCGGGATCTGGAACGCGTCGTTCGGTGTGGAGAGCTGGAACCGAGTGGTGGCCCCCGCCGTGATGCTGAGCATCATCGCCGCTGCGAGAGCGGCGATGACGGAGTAGAGGACGGCAAACTTCCAGACGACCGGGGTCGCGATCACATCGCGCGCCATGCCCTTCTTCGAATCAATCGTGGCCGTGCTCATGCCGCAGCCTCCTTCCGAGCGGTGCGGGCGCCGGGCGCGGGCAACCGGAATATGGCTCTGACGAGTGGTGGAGCCGCAACCAGTAGCACGATCACCGACTGCACGACGAGGACGATGTCCACCGGGAGGTGAGTCTGGCTGGCCATCGCAACGGAGCCCGCCTTCAGCGCCCCAAAGAGCAGACCCGAGAACACCACTCCGAGCGGCCGCGACTTCCCGAGGAGCGCCACCGTGATCGCATCGAATCCGAGAGACCCGGCGATGCCTGCGGTCAACGCAACCTCGGTTCCGAGAATCTGGTTGGCACCGGCGAGACCGCTGAGGCTTCCGGCGATCGCCATCACCAGGACCGTGGAGCGGAACACGGAGATGCCAGCGGTGCGCGCGGCGTTCGGGTTCGCCCCCACGGCGCGGAACTCGAAGCCCCAGGTGGAGCGCTCCAGCAACCACCACACGCCCCACGCCGCCAAGAGCGCGATGATGAAGCCAGCGTGGAGGCGGAACGGATCCGGTAGCAACTGCGGGAGCTTCGCGGAGGCCTCGATGTTCGCGGATTTCGGCAGACTCGAGTCAAGGCGAGTGAACCACGACTGCCTCAGGAGGTAGGCGATCAGGAACACCGCGATGTTGTTGAGCATGATCGTCACGATCACCTCGTTGGCACCGGTCTGTGCCTTCAGCCATCCGGCAATGCCCGCCCATGCGGCGCCGGCGAGCATTCCGCCGAGAATGGCCACGAACATGTGAAGGATCGGAGGAAGCTGGAAGGCGTAGCCGATGAAGCCGGCGGCCACGGTGCCGAGGATCACCTGGCCGTTGGCGCCGATGTTGAACATGCCGGCCCGGAACGGGATCGCCACTGCAAGGCCCGCCATGATCAGCGGCGTGGCGTACACCAAGGTCTCGGTGATCGGGCGAATCATGCGGACGGTGCTGCGCGCGTTCCAGTCGAAAATCGCTCCGCGGAAGAGCGCCGAGTATGCGGACGAGATCGACTGCCACGCTGCGGAGAAGAAGTCAGACGGCCGCGCGAAGAGGTAGTCCAGCGTCTTCAGCACGTTGGGGTCAGAAAAGATGATCAGCACGGCGCCGATGAGGAGCGCGAAGACGATCGCCATGACGGTGACCATGGCGCTGCTGGAGAGCATCTCCTTAATGATTCTGTTCTGAGTGGGCGGATCCTGCTGCTGCGAACCGTCAACTGCTCGCGGTTCGGTGCTCACGAGACCTCCTCATCCATCTGGGCCATCACAGTGTGGTGTGTGGCCGCTTCCTGCTCGGCTTCGTCGAGCGGGACCCCCGCCATCATCAGGCCAAGGACATCGCGCGAGGTGTCACCAGGCACGATCCCCACGATCCGCCCGCGATACATGACCGCGATCCTGTCCGCAAGGTTAAGAACCTCGTCGAGTTCCGTGGAGATGATGATGCATGGCGTGCCGTTGTCTCGCTCGGCGATGATGCGCTTGTGCATGAACTCGATCGATCCGACGTCGAGGCCGCGGGTGGGCTGGGACCCCACCAGGAGGCGCAGGGGCCGCGACATCTCGCGCGCGACCACGACCTTCTGTTGGTTGCCGCCCGAGAGCGTGGAGATCGGATCGTGGATTGAGGTGAGGCGCACGTCAAACTCCTCGACCCGCGCCTTCGCGTTTGCCTCCACCTTGGCGGGCGACATCGCAATGCCTGATGTGAAGGAATCGGTGTCGTACAGATCGAGGATCAGATTCTCGGCGACAGAGAAGGCTGCGATGATGCCGTCAGTTGAGCGGTCCTCGGGGATGAAGCCGAGCCCGCGCTTCTGCAAGCGGTCCTTGACTCCCTCCTTCGCGAGATCCGTATCGTCGAGAACGAGTTGCCCCGCAACCGGCGTTGCGAGTCCAAGAATCGCCTCGGCAAGCTCTGTCTGGCCATTGCCCTGGACCCCGGCGATCGCCAAGATCTCTCCCCGATGGACGCTGAAGGACACGTTGTCAACCGCCACGTGCCCCACCCCATCGATGATGGTCAGGTCCCGAACCTCGAAAGTGGCCTCTCCCGGAGACGCGGGCGACTTCGCCGTCGTGAGTGACACCTCCCGGCCCACCATCAGGGAGGCAAGTTCCTTCTCGGTCGAGGTGGGGGACGCTTCTCCCACCACCTTGCCGCGGCGAATTACCGTGATCCGATCCGCGATGGCTCGTACCTCGCGGAGCTTGTGGGTGATGAAGACGATTGACGTTCCGGCGGACTTGAGCTGTCGCATGATCTCGATGAGCTCGTCCGTCTCTTGCGGAGTGAGCACGGCGGTGGGTTCGTCCAGGATCAGCACCTTCGCATCGCGGGAGAGTGCCTTAATGATCTCCACTCGCTGCTGCGCGCCAACCGGCAGGTCCTCGATCACGGAATCCGGATTGATGTCGAAACCGAAGCGTGCCGAGAGTTCGTTGACGCGAGCGCGGGCCTGCCCGAAGTTGATGAGCCCCGCAGTCTTGGTGGGCTCGTATCCGAGCACCACGGATTCCGCCACGGTGAAGACGGGGACGAGCATGAAGTGCTGGTGCACCATCCCGATTCCGGCGGCCACGGCATCGCCGGGGCCCGTGAACTGTATCGGCTCGTCGTCGAGCAGTATCTCGCCGCCATCTGGCTGGTAGAGCCCGTACAGGACGTTCATCAGCGTGGACTTTCCCGCGCCATTCTCGCCCAGCAGTGCGTGGATCTCTCCGGGCTCCACCACCAGATCGATGTGGTCGTTTGCCACGAGAGGCCCGAATACTTTGGTAATTCCCTTAAGTTCGAGTTTCATCCTGGTCCTAGTAGAGCGAAGCGACCCGGCCGCAATGGCCGGGTCGCTTCATACTATCGGTGTGTGACGTGGATCGCCCGACTACGGGGCGTTCGGCGTCTCGACCACGATCTCGCCGGAGATGATCGCCTGGCGGAGTTCGTCAACCTTGGCCTTGAGCTCAGCGGGAACCGCGTCATCGAAATCGTGGAACGGAGCAATGTCCACGCCTTCGTTCTCAAGGGTTCCGATGTACGGGGTGTTATCGAAGGTGCCCTCGAGGCCCTCCTGGAGCGACTCGAACACGGCCTCGTCCATCTTCTTCATCACGGAGGTGAGGATGATGTCACCGTACGAGGTGGACTCGAAACCATCGGTGTCCACCCAGATGATCTTCGCGCCAGCATCCCGCGCCGCAGCCGCCGCACCGAGTCCTACCGGGCCCGCGACGGGCATGATGATGTCCGCGCCCTGCGCGATGAACTGCTCGGTGAGGGTCTGTCCCTGCGTCTGGTCATCGAAGGTACCGGCGAACGCGCCATCCTGCGCGGCCTTGTCCCAGCCGAGGAGTTCAACGGCGGTGCCATTGTCCTCGTTGTACTTGTCGATCCCGTCGGCGAAGCCATCCATGAAGATGCTCACGGAGGGGAGCTGAATACCACCAAATGTGGCCACCGTGCCGGACTCGGTCATGCCAGCGGCAACGTAACCGGCGAGGTAGGCGGCCTCGGCCGTGTTGAAGATCAGCGCCTTGCCGTTATCGACCGCCGGGTCGAAGCCGGAGTCCACGAGCGCGAACTGCACATCGGCGTTCGCCTCTGCCGCGGCCTGGACTGCAGGGGCAAGAAGGAAGCCGACGCCGATGATCTGGTTGCAGCCCTGCTGCACCATGGAGTCAACGTTCGGAGCAAAATCGCCTTCCACGGTGGATTCGGCGTCAGCCATCTCAATGCCGAGTTCCGCCGCCGCGCGCTGCAGACCCGCGTACGAGGTCTGGTTGAAGGACTGGTCATCCCAGCCACCGGCGTCGGACACCATGCAACCGAGGAAATCGACTTCCTCTGCGGGAGGCGCCTCGGCGTCATCCGTTGCTTCTTCGGTGACATCGCCGCCTGCGGTGGGCTCGGGGGTCTCCTCGGGTGCGGTCCCGCACGCCGCGAGCGCGAGGGCGGCGGTAGCCGCAACGGCGCTCATGATTAGTTTTCTCTTCACAGATACTCTCCTGCGTCAGTGCCGCGAGATTACGGCTATGGTCCTTCTGAGTCTATCGACCCACTCCGCGCCGCGGCGCAGGGAACGCCCGGCGTGACCAAAGCGTTACCGCACCTCAAGGGCGGCTTGAGGCTTGACTCGCTCTGCGGCGAGTGCCGTGAGCGTCAACACCTGTGCCCCAATTGCGATCGCCCGCTCATCGAACCGCGCATCGCCTTGATGCAGATCGTACGTGCGCCCTCCAGGGGTACGGGTACCGAGGCGAATCAGCGTTCCGGGCACGCGCTGCTGGAACCACGCGAAGTCCTCACCGCCCATGGACTGCTCGGTGTGTACCACATTGCTCGCGCCGAGAACCTGGCGCGCCGCCGCCTCGATCCGCGCCGTGGTGCCGGGAGCATTCACGGCGGGCGGCAGGCCCCGGTTCCGCTTCACCTCTGCCTCCACCCCGAGCGGCGCGAGGATCTGCTCGATGATGCCGGTGATCATCTCTCCGGCTTCATCCCAGCCGCGCACATCCGCGCAGCGAAGCGTCCCGCGCAGGATCCCCTCTGAGGGGATCACGTTGGCGGCAGATCCCGCGCGCACCATCCCCCACGTGAGGTTTATGCCGTAGCGCAGGTCAACGCGGCGTCCGAGAATCAGGCCCGTCTGCGTGATCACCATCCCAAGGGCGTTCACCACGTCCCCCGTCACGTGCGGGCGCGACGTGTGGCCGCCCCCGGAACGGATCTTCACGCGGATCGCGTCCGAGGACGCCGTGATCGCCCCCGTGCGCGAGCCGATCACCCCCACGTCCTCCTTCGGCTCGCAATGCACCGCGTAGACCTCTTCGAGTCCGTCAAGCACGCCTTGTGGCAGGAGCGATAGCGCACCGCCCGGCTGCGCCTCCTCCGCCGGCTGGAAGATCACGCGCGTGCCGCCCCCGTACAGCCCCTCCTCGTGCAATCGCTGGAGAGTAAGCGCCGCTCCCATCGCAATCGCCGCGTGTAGATCGTGCCCGCACGCGTGCGAGGCGCCGGGCACCGTGGAGGCGTACGGCAAGCCAGTGGTCTCGGGGATCGGCAGCGCATCGATGTCCGCGCGCAGCCCCACGGTGGGGTTCTCGCCGATATCGCAGGTGAGCCCGGTCCCCTCAAGGAGCCGCACGGTGATCCCGGCGCTCTCGAGGCGATGCGCAATCTTCTGGGTGGTGAGGTACTCACCGAACGCCACCTCCGGCGCCTCATGCAGATCGCGCCGGAGAGCAATGAGCTCACTCTCGTATCCCGTGACGATGTCGTGAACGCGATCCCTCACCGCAGCTGCTCCTCTATACGTTCGGAGGCGGCCTTCGCACCGCATTCCTCAAGCCTGGTCACGAAGATGAGATCATCCATTTCGACGACGACGGCGCCCGGCACCCCGGCAATCACAACGGGTTTGGAGGCGTGCACCCAGGAATCGGGGGCGTCCACCTCGAGGTGAGCAGGGCTCGCCGCGATGTCCGCGAGCGCCGCATAGTCCCCCACGTCGCTCCATCCCATGGAGGCCGGCACGGTGGTGACGCGCCCCTCGGCGGCGAGCGGCTCGGCCACGGCGCGGTCGATGACGAGAGCGGGAAGGCTCGGCCACACGTCGTCGAGCACATCCTGGCGAGACTCCCCATCCCATGCTGCGGCGATGGTGGTGAGGCCCCGATGCAGCTCCGGCTCACGCTCGGCAAGCGCGCCGAGCAGAACGCTGGTGCGCATCACGAACATGCCGGCGTTCCATAGGTACTCGCCCGTCTCCAGGTACGCCCGCGCGGTGGCCGAATCCGGCTTCTCCACGAACGCGAGCGCCGGGCGTGCGCCCGTGGCGTTCAGCTGGCTTGCATGGATGTAGCCGTACGCGGTCGAGGGCGCGGTGGGTGCGATGCCGATCGTGGCCACGTATCCGGACTCTGCCGAAGCGATGGCGGCGCGCACAGCGTTGTGGAAGGCGTCGTCGTCGGCAATGGCATGATCCGCGGCGAAGGATCCGATCACGGTGTCCCCGTGGCGCGCGTGGAGGAGGGCGGCGGCGAGACCGATGGCCGCCATGGAATCCTTCGGGGAGGGTTCCGCCACAATCTCGGCGCCCGGGCACTGGGCTGCGACTG
>JAKDIE010000317.1 GCA_030450655.1 Ruaniaceae bacterium | reverse complement strand
GTGACGGGTGGCACCGAGGGCGCTACTGGCGAGAGAACCCCCGGCCCGAACCGTGCGCCAACGCCCAAGAAGGTGCTCGGCGGCGCGCGGCCGGGAATATTCCGCGCGCCGATACGATTGATGTGATGACCTTTCGATGAAGGAGCACGATGATCTACCCAGACCTCACCATGGAGATCCCGGACCAGCTCGGCCGCGTGCACTTCGTGGGAATCGGCGGCTCGGGGATGAGCGGCATCGCGCGCATGATGCACGAGATGGGGGTGCACGTCACGGGCTCCGATCGAAGCGCGAACTACTCCACCAAGGCCCTCGAGGAGGTGGGGATCCGGATCGCCGTCGGGCATGATGCCGCGAACGTGGGGGATGCGGACACGCTCGTGGTGACCGGCGCGCTGTGGCAGGACAACCCCGAGTATCAGTACGCGCTCGCGCACGGGATCCCGGTGCTGCACCGCTCGCACGCGCTGGCGTGGCTCACGCGGCGCAAGCGCCTCGTCTCGATTGCAGGGGCGCACGGCAAGACCACGTCCACGGGCATGGTGGTCACGGGCCTGCACGGGCTCGGCGCGGATCCGTGGTTCGTGAACGGCGGAATCATCGAGCCGCTCGGCGTCTCCTCGCACGCGGGCGTGGACGATCTGTTCGCGATCGAGGCCGACGAGTCCGATAAGTCTTTCCTGCTCTACGACACTTCGATCGCGTTGATCACGAACGTGGACCCCGAGCACCTCGATTTCTACGGCTCGCGCGAGAACTTCATGCAGGCGTTCGTGGATTTTGCGGCGAAGGTGAGCGAGCTGCTCGTGATCTCGGCGGACGATCCGGGCGCGCTCGAGGTGACCGCGGCGCTGCGCGCGGGCGGCACGCACCCGCCGATTCTCACGTTCGGTGAGGCCGAGGGCGCGGACGTGCGCCTGGGCTCCGTGGACGTCTCCGGTCCGGTCCGTTTCGAGGTCGAGGCCGACGGCGCGCGCTACTCCGCGCAACTCTCCGTCTTTGGGCGTCACAACGCCATCAATGCGACGGGGGCGCTGGCGGTGCTGATCGGCCTCGGGTACGAGCCGGGGCCCGCGCTGGCGGCGATCGCCGAGTTCGGCGGCACGAAGCGCCGCTTCGAGTTCCATGCCGAGGTGGATGGCGTGCGCATCTACGACGACTACGCGCATCATCCCACCGAGGTTGCCGCGCTGCTCGATTCGGCGCGGGCCGTGGTGGGCGATGGTCGACTCATCGCGATCCACCAGCCGCATCTCTACTCGCGCACCGCGCTGTTCCACAAGGAGTTCGCGCGGGTTCTCGAGGCCGGCGCGGATTGCACTGTGGTGTTGGCGGTCGACGGCGCCCGCGAGGACCCGGTTCCTGGCGTGACGGGGGAGCTCGTCTCGGCGGATTTCGTGGACCAGTCTCGCGTGAAGTACGTCGACGATTGGCACCGCGCCGCCCAGTATCTGGCTGAGATCGCCCAGCCTGGGGACGTGTTCGTGACGATGAGTTGCGGCACGGTGTACCAGATCATCCCGCAGCTGATCGAGGCGCTGAAGGCCCGCCACTAGCCGGAGCGCGGTGGACTACCCTGGGAATAGCAACCCCGGGGGAGGAACTCGATGTCTCAGAACGAGAATTACGGCACGGACAATCCATACGGCCAGCCGCCGCAGGATCCGTACGGCCAACAGGACCCGTACGCGCAGCAGCCGCCGCCCTACGGTCAGCAGCCGCAACAGTTCGGTCAGCCGCCAGTCCAGGACCCGTATGTGCAGCAGCCCCCCTATGGCCAGCAGCCGCAGCAGGATCCGTATGGCCAGCCCACGTACGGGCAGCAGCCGCCGCTCCAGGACCCGTACGCGCAGCAGCAACCGTACGTGCAGCAGCCACAACAGTTCGGTCAGCCGCCGCAGTACGGACAGCAACCGCCGTATGGTCAGCCCGCTCAGCCGTTCTACGGCCAACCCGTAGCCGCCGTGGGCCAAAAGTCGAAAGTCATCGCCGGCATTCTTGGGATCCTTCTCGGGGCATTGGGAGCGCACAACTTCTACCTCGGGCACACCACCAAGGCGATCATCCAACTCCTCATCTCAGTCCTCTCATTTGGCACCCTTGTGTTCATCTCTGCCATTTGGGGACTCATCGAAGGAATCCTCATCCTTGTGAGCACATACGGCACGCCTTGGCACAAAGACGCGGCCGGCAACGAACTCAGCGATTGATCCTGCTGGCGGCGGGTTCGCACAGACCCGCGCCTCCCACCCCTCGTCATCCTGCGCGCCAGCGGACCTTGCTCTCGGGGCGAGCCGTGTCGCGCCCGGGGGTGTTCCCGGGCCTGGATGGCAGCGGACTTGGCCCACGGGGCGAGCGGCGCCGCGTCCGGGAGTCCCAACAGGGGCTTCTTGGCCTGGATTGGAGCGATCTGGACCCATGGTGAGGCGGTTCTCGCTCCCTTTCGTGGCCGCGCCGTCCGTT
>JAKDIE010000316.1 GCA_030450655.1 Ruaniaceae bacterium | reverse complement strand
TGAATCCATATTCGTGACGCATTCAACGAAAGGAGTGAGACGTGCCGAACACTGCTGGGTCCGAGTCGAAATCGGAGCTCGTCTATCGAGAGCTTCGCAGCCGCATAATCTCTGGCCGCTACGTGGCGGGCTATCGGCTCGTTCTCGATCAAGTCGCACGCGAGATGGGCGTCAGCCCCGTGCCCGTGCGCGAGGCGATCCGCAGGCTCGAAGCCGAACGCCTGGTCACGTTCACGCGCAACGTGGGGGCGGAGGTAGCTTCGATCAATGTGGGCGATTACGCCAACGCGATGGAAACGCTCGCGTACATTGAGGGCGCAGCGACGGCGCTCGCCGCGCCGCACCTGAGTGCGAGGCAGTTGCAGGACGCAACCGATACGAACGATCACATGCGTTCGCTCGCAAAGGGCAACTTTGACCCGCGGCTCTTCACTGATCTCAACCAGAAGTTTCACCGTCAACTCTGCATCACATGCCCCAACGAACACATGAAAGAACTGCTCGATCTGGAGTGGGATCGGGTCGCCATCATCAGGCGCAACACGTTCGCATTCGAGCCCGTGCGCTCTCAAACCTCCGTGGGCGAGCACGATCACATCCTCGGGCTGATCTCGAGTGGCGCCCCTGCTGGTGAGGTCGAGATGGCCGCGCGCAAACACAAGCTGCGCACGCTCCGCGCCTTCGTCGAGGACCGCCCAAGCGCCTGATTCCCCACCCTGGACCCCACCACGCACCGAGGGTGGTCAAAGTTCCGGAGGGCCGGCGAGTGCGGGTGAGGAACTACCATTGCCCCATGACGAGGTTTGGGTTCATCGGTGCGGGAAACATGGCGGGCGCAATCGTGAAGGGCGCGGTGGCTGCGGGGGCCTCTCCGAGCGACTTCGTGGTGACCGATGCGTATGCTGCCGCCGCTCAGTCACTGGCGCAGTCTGCGGGTGTGGGCGCCAGCGATTCCAATGCCGGCGTGGTGGCGGCGTGCGACTACCTCGTGCTGGCAGTCAAGCCGCAGGTGCTCCCCGCAGTCCTTGCCGATCTTGCGGACGCCCTCGCCACGCACCGCCCCGTGGTCGTCTCGATCGCGGCCGGCATCACGCTCGAGAAGCTCGCCTCCCTGCTCCCCGAGAATCTGCCGATCATCCGCGTGATGCCGAACGTCAACGCCATGGTGGGCGCGGGCATGGCCGCTGTCACGGGCAATGCCGCCGCCTCTCAGGAGCAGATCGACGCCGTGGTGGGCCTCATGGCCTCGGTGGGGGACGCCGTCGTCATCCCAGAAAAGGACTTCTCGGCGTACACGGCGCTCGCCGGGTCATCGCCGTCGTGGGTATTCATGTTCATCGAAGCCCTCACGAAGGCGGGCGTGAAGCACGGGCTCACACGCCCGCTCGCCGCGCGCATCGCCGCGCAGGCCGTGGCCGGCTCGGCCCAGCTCGCCATCGCCCGCTCCGGAGAGCAGAGCGCCAGCGATCTCTCGGACATGGTCTGCTCCCCCGGCGGCACCACAATCGCGGGTCTCCTCGCCGCCGAGGGTGCGGGTTTCACGCCGTCGATCGTGGCCGCTGTCGATGCCACCGTGGCGCGGGACAAGGAACTGGGCAGCTAAGGTTCCAACCAAAGCCGCTCTACCGGCAGCGAGTGGATGCGATCCTCAAGCATGTACCCACGGCTTCCCAGGTGGAATGCGATGCCCGCCACGAATGCATCGCCGAGCCTCTCGCGAAGCCTCCGCAGACCGGACAACTGGCGTGGGTCAACTCGATCGCCCGCCTTGACCTCGATACCAAGCACAGCAC
This sequence comes from Ruaniaceae bacterium, assembly GCA_030450655.1. Classification (GTDB taxonomy): domain Bacteria; phylum Actinomycetota; class Actinomycetes; order Actinomycetales; family Actinomycetaceae; genus KH17. The sequence goes on along the minus strand of JAKDIE010000316.1, from coordinate 681 downwards.
CATCGTCACGCTCAAGAACGAGATCGACCTCGTCCCCATCTCGCGTACGCCAGTGCCCGAGGGAGACCGTCTCATCCATCCACGACACCTGACGCGTTATCTCTTGCACCACGAAGGACTCGACGAGATGGCCAAATTCGGTGAGAGTCGATGCATCACCGCGCTCGAGCTTGGAACGGCTCAACCGAAGCACCTGCGCACCTATTCCCGAGTCGACGACGTGAATCTTGGGCGCACCCACACTGCGAGCTGACACGGTGGTTCCCCACGCGGGAAGTGTACTGATCAGAAACAACGACTCAAGAAGCTCGAGGTACGAGGTCACCGTGCCCCGAGATATCTCTAGCGTCTCAGCAACCCTCGCGATCCTCAGCAGCCCACCAGTCTGCCAAACCACCCTGCTAAGTACCTTCGGCAAGGCAGCGGCGCGATGCAGCTGGCGGACCCAGCCAACACAAACATCCCAGCCCGTGTGCCCTTATTGAGCCGAGCCTTGATGGCCTGCAGAGCACCCGGAACACGTTGGTACTCGTCGATGAGCACGGGAAGTGCCTCGTCCGTGATGAGTGAGAGGTTCCGCTGCGCGATCGCGAGCACCGCAGAGTCGTCAAGATCGAACATCCGTGCGTCCGGTAAGGTCGCGGCAATCTCGGAGAGCAGAGTCGACTTACCGACACTGCG
>JAKDIE010000045.1 GCA_030450655.1 Ruaniaceae bacterium | reverse complement strand
ACGCGGCTCGGAACCACCATCACTGGGCAACTCGAGTGTGACATCACGGCCTGCGAGGTTGAGCCCAGCAGGAGCCCCGCGAAGCCACCCCGGCCACGCGTCCCCACCACAACGAGATCGACGGCGGTAGAGAACTCTGTCAGGAGAGCGGCGGCATTGCCATCCAAGGCATGGCGACGGACGGCGACCTTAGAACTTGATTCCTCGATCGCCTGCTCCACGGTCACGTCAAGACCCTCACGTACGGAGGCGAGGATTTCGTCATGGTCCGTTGCCGGCGGCATGAACGCGAACGCACCGGCGCCTTGAATGATGGTCACGGCCGAGAATGCGGTCAGTTCCGCGTCCCATATTCGCGTTTCGCGCATCGCCCGCCGCAACGCGCCCTTGGCGGAGTCCGAGTTATCGACACCCACCACGATTCGCTTGATCGGCATGCGCAGCGCAGTAGGCCCGCCACTGTGTGGCACCACGACAGTCGAGCAGTGTGCGAGCGGAGGGAGAGACGATGAAACGGCTCCTAGCAAGCGGTTCGCGAATCCGCTGCCCTTGTGTTTGCCGATCACCACCATGCTCGCGGACTTCGACATCTCGGCGAGCACATGCGTGGGATCGCCTGCGACAACTTCCGAGGTGACCGCAACCTCCGTCCCAGCGTGCTTCACCGCCTGCGCCATGATGCTTTCGGAGCCAGCGACGAGTTGACCCTCGTCCATCACCCCGTAGCCACCATCCATCGAGGTCGCAGAGAATGCGGGAAGCGAGTATGCACACACGAGGCGCACTCCCCATCCGAGTTGCGCGGCTTCCTTGACCGCCCAGTCGATGGCCCCAAACGAGGCGTCGGATCCATCGACTCCAACGAGAACGATCGGTTCACGAGTCATGATTAGCTCCGTTCCTTACAGCGTTCTTCCATTGTGTCACTCACCGGGCACTTGAGCACGGGCTCTGGAAAACAGAAAATGCCCCGCCCGAGAGGGGCGGGGCATTTTCCAGGAAGGAAATGAGAAGAAGTATTTAGCCGACTCGAATGAAGGTGGGGTTCGAGCGGTAGATCGGGCTCTCGTAGAGGGCCGTTCCGGGGTTGCGGGCCGCAATGTGGTTGCCGCCGCCGGTGTAGATACCGATGTGACCGGGCCACCAGATGAGGTCGCCAGGCTGGGCCTGCGATGCGGGGACCACGGTGCCGGCGTAGCGCTGGGCGGAAGAACTCGCCGAAATGCTGATGCCGACCTGGGCGAACACGTAGCTCGTGAAGCCCGAGCAGTCGAAACCGGCCGGGGTCTTGCCGCCATACACGTACGGGGTACCCACGTACTGACGCGCGATAGAGACAATCGAGCCGCCGAGTCCAGACGAAGCAACGGGAGCGTAGGAGACCTCAGTGGCAACAGTCGAAGAGGCAGAGGATCCACCGGTCGAGGTAGTTGCCGCACGCGTAGCGGTTCGCGCGACCTGGACAATCACGGGTGCAGGCTTGGAATCCGCCTCGAGGTCAACGCCATCGAACTCAATGTCCGAAGGCACCACAACGGCGGGTGCGAGGGCCAGCGCGGCCACGGCGGCGTCCGAGACCGTTGCCTCACCGGCAACGGGCGTTGCGGAGACGGTGTTCTCGGGGCTCGCGGATGCGGTGGTCGCGGCCATGGTCAAGATAAGACCGGAAGACGCGAATACCAGAGCGCCGCGTCGGTTCGACGGAGAGGACGCAGCCTTGGAAAGGACGGCCATCGGAGTGCGAACTGGTGCCGCGTGACGACCGCGTGTACTCGTGTGAGTCACAATGTGCCTCTCGTAGACGATGCTCCGACGGGGGTTTCGAAGCACTCACGACACTACTCGCGGCCCGAATAATTGTCACGTTTTGATCACGATTGTGGGGGATGCCACAAAATGATGACCCAGCGATTGTCGCTTCAGTCGCGCCGCAACCCTTGAAATACCGCCAAATGCTGCGCAATGTACGCGGTAAGCGGCACTGTCTTCCCAGTCTCATGGACCGAGATCAAATCGTGACCAACCGTGATCAAGGCGCCCGGGATGATGCCCGCATCGAGCAGCGTTGCCAGCACATCCGCGTCCGCTTGCAGAGGTTCCCCGAGGCGTAACACCTGTGCCTCACCCTCTGCGCACGCACCCACCGGGATGCCAAGCTCACCGTGCGACGCCTCAATATCAAGCTCGGATAGCCCCGGCACGGGATTCCCGAACGGGTCCACGTGCGGCGCCCCGAGGAGGCTAACGATCCGCCGCTCCACGTCCGTGCTCATGACGTGTTCCCACCGGCATGCTTCCTCGTGGACGGCACCGAGTGGAAGCCCCAGCATCTCGGTGAGCAACTGCTCCGCCAATCGGTGCTTTCGCATCACCCGCATGGCGTAGCCGCGCCCGAGGGGCGTCAAGGAAATTGTGCGGTCCTCTTCAACATGCAGCAGGCCGTCTCGTTCCATGCGGCTGATGGTCTGCGAGACGGTCGGGACCGTGTGGTGCAGCCGCTCCACGATCCGCGCACGCAGAGGCGGCACACGATCCTCCTCCAGCTCCCAGACAGCCTTGAGGTACATCTCAGTGGTGTCGACGAGCTCGCTCACAATCCCTGCCTTCGTGAAATAATCAGACGCGTGTTGATTCCTCGCTCTATTCTTCCCCACGATGGCCGATTCGGCTCTGGTCCCTCACGCGTTCGCCCTGAGGCCGCCGCAAGGCTCGCACAGAGCACCCTCCTGGGCACGTCCCATCGGCAGGCGCCCGTCAAGAACCTCGTGGCGCACGTCCAGGAATCACTCGCTCAGCTCCTCAGCCTTCCCGATGGCTACGAGGTCACGCTCGGTCTCGGCGGCGGGACTGCCTTCTGGGACGTTGCCACCTATTCGCTAGTGCGTTCTCGCGCGGCCCACGGCATCTTCGGCGAGTTCGGGAACTCGTTCTTCATGGAGACCGACGGCGCCCCCTTCCTTGAGCCCTCGATTGCAGTTCGTGCTGTGCCCGGCTCGTGCGCGGTTCCCACTGGGGAGGAGGGCGCGGACCTGCTGGCCTGGCCCGAGAACGAAACCTCCACCGGCGTCATCGCTCCCGTGACACGTGTGGGCAACGACCAACTCATCGTCGTGGACGCAACCTCTTCTGCCGGTGGGGTGGAAGTAGACATTTCTCAGACCGACGCCTACTTCTTCGCTCCTCAGAAGTGTTTCGCCGCCGACGGCGGTCTCTGGTTCGCTGTCCTCTCCCCTGCCGCTGTGGCTCGCGCGGAGGAACTGGCGGCCGAGCGGTGGATCCCGCGCTTCTTCTCACTCACGGCTGCGATTGAGAACTCGCGCTCCCACCAGACCCTGAACACGCCCGCGATCGCGACCTTGGAGTTGATGGCCGCACAGCTTGACTTCCTTCTTGGACTCGGCGGGCTCGGCGCCGCTGCCGCACGTTCACGCGAGTCCTCCTCTCACATTTACGAGTGGGCGGCGGAGCGGAGCTTCGCCACGCCCTTCGTGGCCGATCCCGCCCTCCGGTCGCCGGTCGTCGCCACAATCGACTTTGAGGGTGTCGACGTCAACCTACTGAAGGCGATCCTGCGCGATAACGGGATCGTGGACGTGGACGCGTACCGGAAGCTCGGGCGCAACCAGCTACGGATTGGCACCTTCCCTGCCGTTGATCCCGATGACGTCCGCGCACTGACGGCCTCGATCGATTGGGTAGTCGCACACCTCGACTAGTCCTGCGTCCGGGCCTGGGCTCTGCGGCTCTGCTCCGCGCAAAATGACATCGTAGTGAGGGCGTCCACACCACGGTGGCCGTCACAGACGTTCTACTGCCTGGATGGCAGCGAGCCGTGCCCGCGGGGTCCGTGTCACCGCCCACTGGGGTGTCCCGAGGGGCGTCTCGGGGCTTATGGCTGCATATGGTGACTAAAGGGGCGTCTTTGGTCACCAGATGCAACCCGTTCTTCGAAAGTGTGCCGGTCACGGGCCTTTGATCGTGATTGCTCGCCCTGCGGGCCGGGCCCGCTGGCGTCCAGGCCGAAGAACGCCTGTGTACACCTCGACTAGCGTGAGTCAGGTTCTTGCTGCGTCCCCGATCCGTCGTCGCCGTCGGTGTTGTCCTTCGGATCTACGGCTTCGTCCGCGCCTTTGCCGTCTCGGGCTTCATCGCCTCCGGCGCCAGCATCGTCCCCAGCAGTCGCATCCCCCGTAGTGGCGCCGCCGCCGTCGGCGTCGGGCTGGTCCGTCGGGTCGATCGGCCGATGCGGGTACTCGGGGCCGGACTCGACCAAGAGGTGCGGACGTGGATGGCGTTGGTACTTGAGGTGCACGTCCCAGTGCCGGCGCGCGTACCAGAGGGACCACAGCGCAACTGACATCGAAGCAATCGCGCCAACTCCCACGGACGACCGGGCCCCGAAGGTCTCGGCGATCCAGCCCACGAGAGGCGAGCCGATCGGCGTGGAACCCATGAACACCATCATGTAGAGGCTCATCACGCGTCCACGCACCTGGGGTGAGGTTGAGAGCTGCACGGTGGCGTTGGCGGAGTTCATCGCCGTGGTGGCGAAGAAGCCCACGGGGATGCCCGAGACTGCGTACAGCCAGTAACTCGGCATGAGCGCCGAGATGCCCATGCACGCGCCAAAGAAGAACACCGAGCCGATCACGAGCCGTAGCCGGGGGCGGCTTCGCCGTGCCGCGAGGAGCGCACCCGAGAGTGATCCGATCGCCAAGATCGAACCCAGGAGGCCGTACTCCCCCGCACCCCGATCGAAGGCTTCACGCGCCATGACCGCAGAGGTGAGCTGGAAGTTAAGCCCAAGAGCGGACATCACGGACATCACGACCATGATCAGCTTGATGTCCGGGCGCTCGCCAACGTACCGGACGGCCTCGCGGAGCTGGCCCTTCTTCTTTGACGCACCCGACATCGGGATGAGTTCCATTTTCCGCATAAACGCGAGACCGAGGATGGTGGCGGCAAACGTGGCGGCGTTGATGATGAAGACCCAGCCGGGTCCCACGGCCGCGATCATCAGCCCAGCGACTCCCGGCCCAATGAGACGGGCCGCGTTGAAGGAGGCCCCGTTGAGCCCCACAGCGTTCGCCATGGACTGGCGCGGGACGAGCTCGCCCACGAATGTCATCCGGGCTGGATTGTCCAGCGCCGAGACGGTCCCAAGAAGAAGAGCGAACACGTAGACATGCCAGAGTTCTGCGGTGTCCGTTAGTACGAGGATGCCGAGCGCCGCGGCCAGGACGCCGAGAGCGCTCTGCGTGGCCATCAACAAGTGGCGGCGGTTCATGCGATCCGCGAGGAGCCCGCCAAGCGGGGTCGCGAAAAGGACTGGCGCGAACTGAAGACCGGTGACGATTCCCACCGCGATGCCCGAATCTTCCGAGAGGTGCGTCAGGACGAGCCAATCTTGGGCGACTCGCTGCATCCACGTGCCGACGTTCGCAACGAGGGCAGAGAGGAACCAGAGCCGGTAGTTGTGGAATCCGAGGGATTCGAATGTGCGGCTCACCGGTCAACCATCTGCGATTGCAGACAGGACTCCATGGTGTGTGCCTCCTTCTTCTACCCGCATGCTATGCCATACGACGAGGCGAGGGCCCCAGCGTTCACGTGCTGGGACCCTCGTTACCACAGTTGGAAAATGTGACGCTAGACGTTGAGGAGCCTCTGAATCGGTTCCATCGTGAAGTAGAACAGGAACAGCACGGTCGTGATCCACATCAATGGGTGGATCTTCTTGATGCGGCCCTTGGCGATCTGCATCACCACGTAGACGATGAAGCCGGCACCGATGCCCACGGTGATGGAGTAGGTGAACGGCATCATGATCATCGTAAGGAATGCCGGGATCGCGATGTCCCACTCCTTCCACGAGATCTCGGTGACCTGGGTCATCATGAGGAAACCGACGATCACGAGGGCCGGGGTGGCGGCCTCATACGGCACCATCTCGACGAGCGGAGCGAAGAAGATCGAGAACAGGAACATGCCTCCCGTCACGACTGACGCGAGACCGGTCCGCGCACCATCGCCCACTCCTGCGGTCGATTCGATGTACGACGTGTTGGAAGAGACACCTCCGAGACCACCGGCGGCCGCGGCCACCGAGTCAACGATGAGGATCCGCGTGCTATTCGGCGGGTTGCCGTCCTCGTCGAGCAGATCGGCTTCGGCGCCAACAGCCACCATCGTGCCCATCGTGTCAAAGAAGTCTGCGAGAAGAAGAGAGAAGATCAACAGCGCCGCAGCGATGAAACCAATCTTGCCAAAGGAGCCAAAAAGCGACACTTGGCCGAGGGTCGAGAAGTCCGGGGTTTGCATCACGGACTCTGGCACTGCGGGGACCGCGAGGCCCCAGCCTCCAGGGTTATCCTCGCCCGCGGGGCCAAGCTTAAAGATGGCCTCCACGATAATCGCGAGAACCGTACCGGTGGCGATCGAGATGAGGATCGCGCCGCGTACCTTCAGGACCATCAGCACCGCCATCAGGAGAAATCCGATGACGAAGACGAGTACAGGTAGGGTGCCGAGCGAGTTGTTCGCGCCGAGCTGCAACGGGGTGCCGTTGCCCGTGCGCACCACGCCAGCATCGACCAGGCCGATCAGGGCGATGAAGAGTCCGATTCCCACGGAGATCGCCGTCTTTAGTTGGCGTGGAACTGCCCTGAATACGGCCTCGCGGAAGCCGGTCAGAACGAGGAGCAGGATGATGAGTCCCTCGAGAACCACGATGCCCATCGCGTCCGCCCAAGTCATGCCGGGCAATCCCGCCACAGAGAACGCGACCACGGCGTTCAGGCCAAGACCTGCGGCAAGCGCGATCGGGAAGTTGGCAACGGTACCCATCAGGACGGACATGAGGCCGGCAACGAGCGCAGTGCCCGCAGCGATGGCTGGGAGGTTCGGGGCGTCGCCGCCACCAAGATATTGCCCGGTACCGTCCTGCGCGTAGCCGAGAATGAGTGGATTCAGGATGAGGATATAAGACATCGCGAAGAAGGTGACGAATCCGCCACGGATCTCGCGGGAGACACTCGAGCCACGCTCGGTGATTTTGAAAGTGCGGTCGAGCCAGGTACGGCTCTCAGTGGATTGCGAAACTGGTGTGCTCACTCGCAGTAGTGTCCCGCATCCGGCCCATCTGCGTGAAATCCGCTCATCAGTTGGGCGCAAGGAGAGCCGACGGAACGCGCCTGGGCCTGCGGGGTAGGCTCGCATCATGAAGATTCTCGTGCCCTCCGATCTGGAACTTTCACTCGATCTGCCCAGCGGCGTCGACGCCGTCGAGTACGATCCGGACCGTCCGCTCTCAAGTGCGGATTACGACGCCGAAGCACTCGTCACCTGGGTGAACTCGGTCGCATGGCTCGACGAGAACATCCCGCACCTCACGAACCTCATGTGGGTGCAATCCTGCATGGCGGGGCCGGACCGCGTCCTCGCATCGCCCATCGGCCCGGACGTGCTCGTGTGCAGCGGCCGCGGGCTCCACGATCAAACTGTCGCCGAGCACGCCACCGCCATGCTGCTCTCGACGGTCCGCAGAATGCCGCTCCTGATGGAACGTCAGAAGGCGCACATGTGGAACGCGGACGGCTTCAACGCACCCATCCTGCGCCCCCAGGGGCAACTCCTCTCTCTCATCAACTCCCGCGTCCTGATTTGGGGTTTCGGCTCCATCGGTTCCACTCTCGCCCCGATCCTGACCGCCCTCGGCGCCGAGGTCACGGGTGTGGCACGGTCCGACGGCGAACGCGGCGGCTACCGCGTGGTGAGCGATATCCGCGCCGAACTGCCCACCACGGACGTCCTCGTGATGATCCTGCCGGCGAGCGCCGAGACCACGAACGCGCTCGATGCGGAGATGCTCGCCCTGCTGCCGCCACACGCCGTCGTCGTCAATGTGGGACGCGGCGTGACCATCGACGAGGAGGCGCTCGTGGCCGCGCTGGAAGCCGGCGAACTCGCCGGTGCGGCGCTCGATGTCGCATGGACCGAACCGCTTCCCGCCGAGAGCCCCCTGTGGGACGCGCCGGGAATCCTGATCACGCCCCACGTTGCCGGCTACCGGCCCCTCGGCGCGGCGGATCTGATCGCACGGAACGTGCGCCACCTCCTCGCCGGTGAGCCCCTGGAGAACCAGGCGCGCTAGCCGCTCACTCGATGAGGCCGGCACGGCGGCGCGTGGTGCGGTTCGCGTGGACCGAGTACTTCGGCACCCATGCCGCTTGCGCACCCACCGCAACCACCGAGGTGGCCGCCATCGCCCAAATGCCCACGTGTTCCGCCCACAGGGGCAGGACCGTATTGCGCGCCCCGCGCACG
>JAKDIE010000315.1 GCA_030450655.1 Ruaniaceae bacterium | reverse complement strand
CGCGGCCGCAGCCAAGTCACGCGAACTCGTTGCCGAGCTTCGCGCGGATGGTCTCACGATGGAGGATGTCGGGCGTATCCTCGGGGTCTCGAAAGGGCGGGTCTCGCAGCTACTCAAGGCGTCGTAGCCGCGTCGATCCTGCCCGGTGTACGCGCCGGGCCTTTGGTGCCGGGCCCACCTCGTAGCAGCCTCACCCGGCACCAAGTGCTCGCCGGGCGCGCCCGGGTGTGCGTGCCTTTCCGGTTATGCCGCGGGGCTCCGTTCGCGCATGATGAGTTCGCCGGGCTCGCAGTCGAGAGCGTCGCAGATCGCGTCGAGGGTGGTGAAGCGGATGGCTTTGGCGTGGTTGTTCTTCAGTAGCGAGAGGTTCACGACCGATACGCCAACGCGTGCTGAGAGTTCAGTCAGCGTCATGTTGCGCGCTGTGAGCATGGCATCGAGGGTGACCCTGATGTTCGTTGTCGCCATTACACGACGCCGTCTGCTTGGTTGGCGAACCTCCCGGTAGTGCGCAGTGACCATCCGACGCCGATCTCGCCGCGGCGCTCGGCGCGGTGACGCAGCGCGCCGGCTCCTGCGCGCGCTTCGCTGAGTCAGGCGACGGCGTGGATGTGGAGAGTGCCACCGACTGCGCGGGCGATGCGGGCCAGCATGACCCCACCCGGAGCCTGGGCGCCGTTCTCGATTGCGGAGATGACGGACTGCCGGGTGCCCGCCCTGCGCGCAAGCTCAGTCTGTGAGAGGCCGGCGGCCGTGCGGGCATCGTAGACGAGTTCCGCGAGCTGCAGGCGAGCTTCCGCCTCAATGGCTGCGGCGTCGTACTCCTCTCGCTCGTGCGCGCTCATAGCGGCGAGCGCCTCGTCTCGAATGTGTTCCCAGGGGGTCGTGGTGGTCATCGCGTCACTCCTTTCTCGTGGTTGGTCCCATCGGCTCGCCGGGCTTCCTCGTGAGCCGCTTGTGCGCGCCGCGCGCGAAGAACCTCCGCCCGCTCGTTCTGTCGCTGCTTGCGGAACGTTGTCAGCGTGACAGCCTTGCGGTGTGGATCGAAAACGTAGGGGATACGCCGATTTACGTTCTCGCAGGTAAACCTCAGTTCGAACAACCCGCCATCCAGAGAGCGCGAGTGCGGCATTCTCAACATGTGCCCGTGAGATGCGAGACGCTCGAGGATTCGGTCCGTTGTAGCTTTGCCGCCCGGGCTCAGCGAGAGATACCACAAGCGGACCTCATCGGAGAACTCGACCGACCATCTCATTCATCGAATATACGCGATGAAGAATATCACGTCTAGGGGATAGCCCCTTGTCCTCAGCGGGACCGCCGCCTGTGGGTGCGCCGAGGCGCCGAACGTGTCCCAATGCCACACTCTCGCGGAAGCGGCCGAGGAGATGCGCCCGCTGATCGCGGACCGCGCCGGTCTCGACGAGCGCGATGTGGAGATCGATGTTCGCGTAGCGGTTCCCGACGTCATTCAGGATGCGCTATCCGAAGCTTCGCAGCTCCGCGAGGAGTAGCGGCGGCAAGCTTCCCCCACGCGTACTGCCATTCGATCCGCTCCTGCTCGAGCCGCACGTCCCCGCTCTCGCGCAGCAGCTCGAACACGGCGCGCTCGGCCTCGGTGAGCCGCGGCAGCTCGCCCCGGAACGGCGCGGGCTCGTCCACCCAGAGATCGCGATGATCCTCCAGCGTGGCCCGGTCCATCAGTACGCTCTGCGCGTTGACGCCGTGCGCGCGAATCCGGTTCAGGATCGCGAAACCGTGCGAGTCGAGATCGCCCCAATACAGCACCGGCAGCTCCCGCGCCCACGGCAGGCCCGCCACCCGATGCCCGGCATACCCGCCACTGTGGATCGCCACAATCCCGTCCGCATCCGGCAGCGCGAGGAGGCTTTCGAGGTTCTCCACCACGATCACCACCTCGAGCAGTCCGCCGAACTCTAGGCCGGCGAGCTCGGAGATCGGCGCGGTGAGATCGCGGACTCCGCCCGGCCGCAGCCGGCGGTCCAGGATCGCCACGCGCAGGCGGTCCTCCGGCGCGAGCAGGCCGAGCCCGTCCGTGCCAGTCGCCGCCGCGACGATCGCCTCCACCATGGCGCGGTGCCGCTCGAGCCATTTCGTGTGGATGCCGCGAACCGGCACCTGCCGCACCCGCAGTCCCGAGACCGGGTGCGCGATCAGCCATGCCACCACACTCTGAAGAATCGCTGCATCCGCCGGATCGAGCAGCGCGATGGCGCGCGAATGCGTGCGAAGTGCGCCGTCCACGCGTTCGATCCTGAGCCCGACGGCGTCCTCGCTCACCCGGGCATGTGCCTCGGCAACGCTGCCCTCCGCCTGGGATGCCGCAGCGATCACCGCGGCACGCAGCTCGGCGATGCGCGTGGCCCACCCCGCCCACTCCCGCGTCCTGCCAGCAACGGCAGCGATCGAGGCTGCGCCGCGGGCCTGCACGCTCACGGGTAGCTCCTGCCGGCCGAATCGGGACCAGCCCCGCTCCTCC
>JAKDIE010000044.1 GCA_030450655.1 Ruaniaceae bacterium | reverse complement strand
TGTAGCTCAGGCCATGCCCAAACGGGTACTGGACGGCGGCAGCGTAGCCGGCGTCGTCGTCGGCATAGCGGGTCTCGTAGTAGCGGTAACCCACGTAGATGCCCTCCGAATAGTTCTGGAAGGCGCGGCTCGCGTTCGTGTACTGGAAGCTGCCGAAGTTCTGCGCCGCGGGCGCCGATTCGACGCTGCGCGCGAAGGTATCGGTGACGCGCGCGGAGGGATTGACCTCGCCGGTGAGAATCTTCGCCAGCGACACGGCGCCGCGCGGCCCCGGCGTCCCCATACTGAGTGCGGAGGTGATTTCGGGGTACTCCTCGAGGAAGCCGAGCTCCATCGTGTTGCCACTGTTGATGACGACGACGATCTCCTCGAAACGCTCGGACACTCGATCCAGGAGGGCGCGCTGCTCCGCGGTGAGGCGTAGCTGCTCGGCGGTGAAATCCTGCGCCTCGACGCCGTCGTTGCCGAACACCACGAGGGCGACGTCCGAGAACGCGGCCGCCTCCGCCATGAGTTCATCGGTGAGGTATGCGGGGTCCGGATCGTGGGGTGCCTCCGCGCCGAGCATCGACCAGATCACCTGGAAGATGCCGGTCGAGGCCGATTCTGCGGGCTCCGCGCCGGCCTCGATGAGGGCGTCGTAGAGCGCGGTGTTGTGCGCGATCCCCTGCTCGTTGAGGGCGTCGTAGAGGTTCACCGCCAGCGACTGGTCCGCCGTTCCGGAGCCGCCGCCGCCAAAACGCGGGTTCATTGACGCGAAGCCGAACACGTTGACCGCGTTGCCCGCCAGCGGCAACGTGTCACCGCTGTTCTTCAACAGCACGATGCCCTCGTCCGAGATCTGCTCGGACACGGCCATGGCGGACTCGCGCGCGGCGACGCCTTCGGGGGTCTGCGAGTCCACGGTGATGCTGAGGAGGTGGCGAATATTGCTTACGTACGGTGCGGCGAACACGGCGAGGGCCACGACGCCCACGCCCACCACGGACCACACGATGGTGCGGCGCCTCCGCGTGAGGTACTTCTTTTCGCGGCGGGCGAGGCGCTTCCCCACCTTCCTCTCGGCGCGCGGCAGCGCCGCGAGTTCGGCCTTCCGCTGCTTTCCTGCGGCGCGGGCCGAGCGCTTGTCCGCCCGCTGCGCCTCCTTGCGTTCGGCCGCGGGGAGTGCCGCGAGTTCGTCCTTGCGCGCGGCGCGTGCCTGCTTCGTGGCGGCTGCCTGCGCCTTCGCCTGCTGCCGAATCTCTTTGCGGTTCAACGGGATTCCTTCGTTCGTGCGGCGTTCGCGGTGTGGGAGAGGCCGGCGAGAATCCGGCCGTTGAAAGCGGCGAGGATGCCGTCCAGCATCGCGGGGGTGACCACGCCGCCGGACATCCGCTCGAGCGAGCGGAAGGGCAGGGCGTTGGCGAAATCGACATACTGCGCCTCTAGCGGCTTCCCGGCGGCGCTGAGGATCGCCTTCGCCCCGTCGAGGCCGAGCGCGAGGAGTGCTCCGAGCGGCCCGTGCCAGCGCGCCTGCTCGATGATCGAGTCCCGCGTGAGGGCGGCGCCCTTCGGCCAGTCGGGAGAGGGGAGTGGTGAGCCGAGGAGGCTCTCGAACTCTGCCGCGCTGGCCCCGTGGACGCGCCCCGTGCGGTAGCTGCCGCCGCGGGCGAGCGCCGCCGGCCGCGATCCACTTACCGTGACCGGTTGCTGCGCGCGGATGTCCCGCGATGAGCTTCCCGCGCGCACCTGGTAGGTGCGGCCCACCGTGGTCCACTCGCCCTCGGTGACGTCGTAGCTCGCGAAGGCGTGCGTGCCGAAACTTACCTCCACCACGCGGGACTCGCCGGGCTCCAGGTACACCTTCGCGAAGGCCGCCAGTTCCTGCGTGGCCGAGAAGTCGTCGTCGGCATGGGCCACATAAAACTGGGCAACCTCGGCGCCGGGCCGGCTGCCCGTGTTAGTGATCGTGACGTGTGCATCGGCCTCGCTCGCCGCGAGGTCCGAGTACTCGAAGCTCGTGTACGAGAGACCGAACCCAAACGGGTAGCGCACGGCCACGCCCGCCTTGTCGTAGTAGCGGTAGCCCACGAAGATGCTCTCGCGGTGCTCGGCCGTCGCCTCCGCCCGCGCGAACCACGGCGCGGAGGGGGAGTCCGCGTACCGCAGCGGGTAGGTCTCGGCGAGCCTCCCACTCGGGTTCGCGGCGCCGGTGAGCAGGCGGGCGATGGCGGTGCCGGAGCCCTGGCCCCCGAGGTAGCCGTGCAGGATCGCGGCGGTCTGACCGGCGAACGGAAGCTCGACCGGCGAGCCGCCCGAAAGGACGACGACGACGGGCGTGCCAGTGCGTAGCAGATCTCGCGCCAGTTCGAGTTGCGGTTTGGGCAGGTGCATGTGGGCGCGATCGAGGCCCTCAGCCTCCGCGCTCTCGTCGAGGCCGAGGAAGAGCAGGACGACATCGGACTGGGCGGCCAGATCGAGGGCGGCGCTGCGCTTCCTCTCGGAGCGGCTCCCGAGCCTGTTGAATCCGGGCGCGTAGCCGATCACGTTCAGTTCGGATGCGCGCAGTTCCGCGAGGGCCGAGACAAGGCGGTGCGGGTTCACGAGTGAACTTCCGGCGCCCTGGTAGCGGGGCGTGGCTGCGAACTCGCCGATCACGGCCACGCGGGTGCGTGGATCTGCCAGCGGAAGCGTTCCGTCGTTGCGCAGGAGCACGGCCGATTCCTCTGCGGCCCGCACTGCGAGCGCGTGGTGATCATCGACGTCGGGCTGCGGAGCACCCAAGTGCTGCTGGGTGGAGTAGAGGACGCGCAGGAGCTCCGTGACGCGCTCGTCGAGGACCGACTCGGCGAGGCGCCCCTCGCGCACCGCCTGCGCCACCTCCGAATCGGTGACGCCGGAGGTGGAGGGCATCTCGAGGGTGCTGCCCGCCTCCACTGCCGCGACGCGATCGTTGTTACCGCCCCAGTCCGAGACCACCACGCCGTCGAAGCCCCATTCGCCGCGCAGGATCTCCCGCAACAGGTGGGTGTGCTCGTTCGCGTACGTGCCGTTGACTTTGTTGTAGGAGGTCATGAGGGTGTGGGGGAGGCCCTCTTCGATGGCGATGCGGAAGCCCTCGAGGTAGATCTCGCGCAGCGCCCGCTCATCCACCACCTCGTCCACGCTCATGCGGCGCGTCTCCTGGCTGTTGACGGCGAAGTGCTTGGGGCAGGCGGAGACCCCGCGGCTCTGGATGCCGCGCACCATGGCTGCGGCGAGCTTCCCGGACAGGAGCGGGTCCTCGGAGAAGTACTCGAAGTTGCGCCCACCCAGCGGATTGCGCTTGATGTTGAGGCCGGGGCCAAGGAGCACCGAGACGTCCGCGGCGGCGGACTCCGCGCCAAGAGCCTCTCCCACCTCGGAGAGGAGGGCCTGGTCCCAACTGCTCGCCAACGTCGCGGCTGGGGGGAAACAGGTGGCGGGCAGGGACTTGTTGAGGCCGAGGTGATCGGCCGCGCCGCCCTGCTTGCGCAGGCCGTGGGGGCCATCCGTGAGCATCATCGAGTCGATGCCGAGGTGCGGCACCGACTTCGTGATCCAGAATGCGGCGCCGGACATGAGCGAGGCCTTCTCATCGAGCGTGAGCGCCGCGATGAGTTCGCCGATCTGCTTCTCGTTCACGCCTCGATGCCCTCCGGCTTCGGGCGGAACGCCAGGCGATAGGCGACGAGGATCGTCACGAACGTGATAGCCATTCCCATCGTCACGTCCGTGAGGAAGTGGGCGCCCGCGATGACGCGGGAGAGCGCCACGAGGAGGGCCCAGGCGAAGCCCAGCATGAGGAACAGGTCCGCCCGCGGGCGCAGGGAATCTCTCAGTGCCACGAACGCAGTCAGAAGCATGGCGACGGCGCCGTTGGCGGCGTGCCCGGACGGGAAGGACTTGAACTCTTCACCCTCGATGCCGGCGGCCAGCAGGGCCTCCTTGCCCTCGTAGCCGGGAAGCCACCAGTGCATGAAGCCAGCTTCCGCCGTCTCATCGATCATCCGCATGCGCGGGCGCTCCCAGAAGATCTTGACGATGTTGACGATCAGCATCTGAAGGAAAGGGACGAGGAACAGCACCAGCGCCACACGGATGGCGAGGCGCCGGTCCGTCTCACGAGAGACGCGCCACGTCACAACGGCAGTGCCTGCAACGAGGACGACGCCGATCACGCCAAGGAGAATGGGCGGCACCTCGGTGAGGTAGCGGCTAGGCATGGACGCCACAGCCGCGGTCGCAAGAACGATGAGAACACCGCCGGCGACGATCTGGAGGACGCCGATGGGGCGACGCTCACGATTCCGGTGCCGGATCAGGAGGGTTCCCGCCGCCACCCAGACGAGGAACGCGGGTGCCTCTCCGAACGCGGCGAAGAAGATTCCGAAGGCGTTCGAGGGGCTGTAGAGGTTCTGGGAGATCGCGTAATCAAACAACGATCCCGTGAGCATGAGCGCCACAAGGACGCCCGTCACGATGTAAATGCCGCGGCGCGAGACCAGCGTGCGGGCGGTGAGGGGTTCCAACTGCGGTGTTGTCATACGGACACGGTACGCGAGCAGACTGACACGAGTCAATCGCGGGAATGATCACGCGCACGAGCCTTGACGCGGCTGTGAGAATACTCACATAGTCGCGTTGACGCGTGTCAGTTACACGTGTCCTTAGTGAATCTCACCGGACCGGCTCAGAGGCGAGCCAGAGAGGGAGTCAGCGATGACTGCGACTCCAGACCCCATGATCGAGACGGCGAAAGTCGACCGCCCTCGAAAGATGCTCTTCTTCGCGACAGGCGGACTCGTCGTTTACCTCCTGGTCGCGATCAGCATTCTTCTGAGCCCCACGAGGACACCACTCTGGCAACTGATCGATGACTGGTGGCGCTCCGTCATCGGCGTCGCACCTGCAGACGGCATCCACGAGCAGTTCCTTCCGATGTTCTTCCAGGAGTACCCGGTGGCGCATCTATGGATTCTCGGGATCGTGGTTCTGCTGATCCTGGGCCGGTGGAGGTCCTCATTGTTCTTCGCGAGTTCGATGCTGGTCATCCTCGTGCTCTCTCACGTGGTCAAGAACATCGTTCTTCGCAACCGACCAGCAGACGATCCAGCCCTGGGCCTCTACGGACCGATCGATCCTGGAGTGGATGCGGGCTCCTTCCCGTCTGGGCACGCGATGGGCGTTGCCGTCATCACTCTGGCCGTGCTCGCCGTAATTCCCGCAGGATACGTTGCCCTGCGACGAGTGTGGGGCGCATTCGCTGCGCTCTCGATGATCGGTATGGTGTGGCAGCGCACGTTGATCAATGCGCATTGGCTCTCGGATACCCTGTTCGGGCTCTTCGCCGGAGCCTGCGGCGTCGTCCTCCTGTGGCGGCTCTTCCACCCGTGGCTCCAGAGTGACTACGCGCGTCCCATCTGGTTCCTGAAGGGTCGCACCAAGGCGGCTTAGGTGGCCGTGAACCCTCTAGGTGGACTCACGCTGGACCACTCGCAGCGCGAGAGGATTTGCCACCGGCGGGGGTGATTCGACCCCCAGCGCGGTCAGGATCACCCACACGAACGAATCCTTCGCGAGGTCCATGTCCGTGGTCAGCGTGGTGAGTGGGGGATACGCCACCGCGCTCGCAGGGATGTCATCGCAGCCGATGACGGCGATATCCTCCGGGCAGCGCAACCCCGCCTCCCGGATGCCGAAGAGGACGGCCAACGCCACCTCATCGTTGAAGGCGCACACGGCGGTCACGCCGGCCGCGTGCCATTCGCGCACGATCTGGGCGGCACCAGTGCCGTCCCGCGGCACGATCGCAACCTCCGGAGAGTCGATCCCCAATGCCTGAGACGCGGCCGCGGCGTCCGCACTGCGTGGTGGGGCGCCGATCTGGCCGCTCTCCTCGGCATCGGCGAAGGCGAGGCGCGAGTGGCCGCGCTCGAGAAGATGAGACGTCTGGACGAAGCCGAGTGAGTGCTGGTCGAGGGCTGCGCCGCGGTGTCCCAAGGAAATGACCTGAATCGATTGCTCCTCCAGGCGAGCGATCAAGTCATCCCAGGTGTCGCTCACGAAGATCGCGGCCCGGGGCTGGAATCCGGCGATGGTCTCAAAGGCCATCTCGACGTCGTCGTGCACCTGAACGACCGTGGTGATGAAGCCGCGGCGGAAGAGTTCCGTGGTCACGTCCGCGAGCATTGCGGCGATCATTTCATTGAGCGGCAGCCGCGGCATCACGATCACGAGGGGGCCAGACTTCGACACGAGCGAACGGGCCAGCGGGTTCGGACGGTAATGAAGATCCGCCGCAGCCTTGAGAACGGCCTCCTTGGTGGCCTCCGTGAGCTTCACCCCGGGTGTGTTGTTGAGCACGTAGCTCACGGTGGTGCGCGAGACCCCGGCCAGGTGTGCGACGTCGCGGCTCGTGGCAGGGCGTTTATTGGCGTCACTGGGCGGGTGTGCGGTCATGGTGTCACGCTACTTCGCGCGGCCCACGGGAGGAAATCGCCCGAGCGGCGTGGACCGGCACATTTGTTCGCTGGGCACCTCGCATAGACTTGACCCATGACGGAGCTTCCACTCGGATTGACATTTGACGACGTCCTACTGCTTCCCGGCGAGACGGACGTGATCCCGTCCGACGTCGACACCACAGCGCGCCTCACGCGCACCATCTCACTGAGGATCCCGCTCGTTTCCGCTGCGATGGACACCGTGACGGAGTCCCGCATGGCCATCGCCATGGCGCGCCAGGGCGGACTCGGAATCCTCCACCGCAACCTCTCGATCGAAGATCAGGCGTACGAGGTGGACCTCGTCAAGCGCACCCAGACCGGCCGCATCACGAACCCCGTGACGATCGGCCCGGACGCCACTCTCGAGGAACTGGACACCCTCTGCGGGCAGTATCGCGTCTCGGGGCTCCCGGTGCTCGACGACGACGGCACGCTCCTTGGCATCTGCACGAACCGTGATCTGCGGTTCACCCCCGTGGCCGTGTGGGGCGAGACCCTCGTGCGGGACGTCATGACACAGATGCCGCTGGTCACCGGCCACGAGACGATCAGCCGCGACGACGCCACCGCGCTGCTGCGCAAGCACAAGACCGAGCGGTTGCCGCTGATCGACGACGCGGGGCACCTCAAGGGCCTCATCACGGTCAAGGACTTCGTGCGCTCCGAGCAGTTCCCCAACGCCTCGAAGGACGCGGATGGGCGCCTGCTCGTGGGTGCGGCGATCGGCTTCTTCGGTGACGCCTGGGAGCGCGCCACCACTCTCGTTGAGGCGGGCGTGGACGTGCTCGTTGCGGATACGGCGAACGGGCACGCGCGGTTGCTGCTCGAGATGGTCAGCCGCCTCAAGGCGGATCCTGCCACCCGGCACGTGCAGGTGATCGGCGGAAACGTAGCCACCTACGAGGGCGCCAAGGCGCTCGTGGACGCCGGCGTCGATGCGGTCAAGGTGGGCGTGGGGCCGGGTTCGATCTGCACCACGCGCGTGGTGGCCGGAGTGGGCGTGCCTCAGGTGACGGCGATCATGGAGGCAGCGCGCGCCTGCGGCCCGGCGGATGTGCCGATTGTGGGCGACGGCGGACTGCAGTACTCCGGCGACATCGCCAAGGCGCTCGTGGCGGGCGCCTCCACGGTGATGGTGGGCGGCCTGCTGGCGGGCTGCGAGGAATCGCCCGGCGAGACGGTGTTCATCTCCGGCAAGCAGTACAAGCAGTACCGCGGCATGGGCTCGCTCGGCGCGATGAGTTCGCGCGGCAAGAAGTCGTACTCGAAGGACCGCTACTTCCAGGCGGACGTGGTCTCCGATGACAAGATCGTTCCCGAGGGCATCGAAGGCCAGGTGCTCTACAGGGGCCCGCTGGCCGCCGTCGTGCATCAACTCATCGGCGGGCTCCACCAGTCGATGTTCTACGTGGGCGCCCGCACGGTGCCGTCGCTGCAGGAGCGTGGGCGGTTCGTGCGGATCACCTCGGCGGGCCTGCGCGAGTCACACCCGCACGACGTGACGATCACGAACGAGGCGCCGAACTACACGCTGCGCTAGTTACTGGGATACGGCCAGCCGAGATCGGCGCGGCCGCTGCGGCCGTTCTTCGCCATCCAGCTGTTGAAGTCCTCCGCCCAGGCGCGGTGCGCGGCGATCTGCCACTGGTGAAGCTCGGCGAGGCTCAGTGCGGCGATCTCGGGGTGTATTGCCGCGATCGCGCGCAGCACGCCAAGAGTCGCAGCCACATCCACCTCCGCCGTGTGCAGGTCCTCGCTCGCGTTCACGCCGTAGACAGCGCAGAGATCGGTGAGGGTCCGCTTGCCGCGGCGGAACTTCTCGAGCTTCCGATCGAGCACCAGTGGGTCGATGATGGGTCCGACGGCGGTGCCGA
>JAKDIE010000314.1 GCA_030450655.1 Ruaniaceae bacterium | reverse complement strand
GCGCTCTGTGATCGGCATGCGGGAATCGGCGCGGACGGTCTGATCGTGGCTGCGCCCGCAGCGTTGGCCGGTTACCAGTCACACGCCGAGTGGTTCATGGACTACCGCAATGCCGATGGCTCGCTTTCGGAGATGTGCGGCAATGGCATTCGCGTCTTCGTTGCGTATCTGCGCGCAGAAGGGCTGATCTCTCTTGCTGAGGGTGAGGGCGTCGTCATTGCGACCCGCGGTGGTGATCGCGATGTGCGCTACGACGGGGGCGACATCTACACGGTGGACATGGGACCTGCGACCTTTCCGGGCGGTCCGGATGCCGTAACGCGCGGATGGGACGTGGCGGTGGCGCTACGCAACCACGATCAGCGTCCCGGCCTGAGGGTAGCGCTGCCCAACCCTCACACGGTTGTGGCTCTCGACAGCCTCGAGGATCTTCGCGAACTCAGCTTCAAGAACGTCAGCTACGACCCAACGCCGGAGGATGGCACGAACCTCGAGGTGGTCGTTCCGCAAGGTGCGAGCGACGGGATTGGCGTCATCTCGATGCGGGTTCTTGAGCGGGGGGTGGGGGAGACCCGCTCCTGCGGAACGGGATGCTGCGCGGTGGCAGTCGCGATGAACCTGTGGGCCGGCGACGACGCTCCGCGCCTCTGGGATGTGCACGTGCCTGGGGGCACGGTTCGCGTGGCGATCGCCGAGGAGGCCGTCTACTTAACGGGGCCCGCAGTGCTCGTTGCCGAGGTGACCTCGAGAATCCTGTAGCCCTTCTGCGTTGCGAGGCGCTGGCATGGCTGTCCGAGTTCGCTCTCGATCCAGCGCTGAAGCGAATCCGCACCGAGGTTCTTGGAGACCACAAGATATGCCGCGCCGCCGGGGGAGAGGCGGGGAAGCCAGGTGCGCAGGATCGTGTGCAGTGCCTCCTTGCCCACCCTGATCGGCGGGTTCGAGATCAGGTGATCGATGCCGCGATCGCCAATGAGTGCGAGCGCCGCCTGCGGGTCCGCAGTCGTGATGCGCAGTCCGAGCCGCGCAGCATTTTCCGCGGTTAGCTCGCGTGCAGCCTCGTTGACGTCGACGGCGATGATCTCGGCTTCGGGATTTCGTAGAGCCGCGTCGAGGGCGAGCGGGCCCCAGCCGCAGCCGAGATCCACCGTGAGCCCGTGTGGGTCTGGTGCGTTCTCGATCAGCGCGCGCGTTCCCGGATCGAGCCGCTCGCCTGAGAAGACGCCGCGCGCCGTCACGATCTCGCGTGGTTCGCCGCCGAGGGTGGCGCGAATGGTGGTGCGCTCGCCGGCAGGTTTGGAGGTGAAGTAGTGATCCACGCCCCTGATGCTACGGCGTTTCGGGGTCACGTTGGTGGCCGGTGGCTAGGCTGAGTGCGTGAGTCTCAAACAGATCGCCCGCGAGACGGGCGTGGCCATGTCCACGGTGTCTCGGGCACTCAACGGGCACCCGCATGTGGATGAGCACACCAGGGCGCGGGTGCAAGAGGTCGCCGATCGCCTCGGCTATCGCCCGTCGGTTGCGGCGCGGGCCCTGAGAGGATCGGGGACCCGAACCGTGGGCGTTGTGCTCCCGGACATGATGAATCACTTCTATGCGCGCACCGTCTCGATGCTGCAGGACCAACTGGAGGACCGTGGGTACGGGGTGGTCCTGGCCGTGACGAACAACGATGCGAACCGCGAACGAGCGGCACTCGACCGGCTCGCCGCAGCCGATGTTGACGGCATCATCATCGTGCCGTCGATCGTCCGGCTGCCTCCGAAACCGGTGGGCATCCCCATTGTGGAGCTCAACCGGGAGTCCAGCAGGGACTGCGACAAGGTGTGCTACGACGAGGCCGATGGTGCGTATTCGCTCGTGACGTACCTGACGGAACTGGGCCATCGCTCGATCGCGATGGTAGGTGGCGAGGCGTCCTACTCGACCACGAGGCGTCGTGCAGCCGGATATCAGCGCGCATTGAACGATGTGGGAGTTGAGATGCGCCCGGAGTGGCAGCAGATTCGGACCCATTCGCGTGAATGGGGGGCGGAGGCGCTACGGAGACTGATGGCGCTTCCCGAGCCTCCGACCGCCGTCTTCGCATCGAGTAGTGAGCTGGTTCTTGGCCTCTTGGTGGAGGCGCGCAGGCTTGGGCTTCAGGTTCCCCACGATCTCTCGTTCGTGGCGTTCGGGGACCCGGAATGGTATGAGGTCGTTGCTCCTGAGGTCACTAGCTACGAGCAGCCGATCAATCAGACGGCCAGTATCGCCGTCCAACTCCTTGCGAACCGGATGTCTCAGGGGACCCAGGATGCACCCACGAAAGTGGTGGTTCAGGGACGAGTCATGATGCGCAACAGTGCCGTTCAACCGCCGGAAAAAGTCCGCAAACGTTCCCAGTAGCCAATCGCATTGTGCTTCGTTTCTAACGGCACCACACTGGAAATGACCGCAAACGTCTCCAGGTAACCGGGCCGAAAGGAACGCAATGTCCACCGATGCTCCATTCTCACTGCTATGGCAGAACGCAGG
>JAKDIE010000043.1 GCA_030450655.1 Ruaniaceae bacterium | reverse complement strand
CGTCGTCGGCGAAAGTGCGAACGGGAGGTGGGCGTCGATCCATGCGGGGCCGAACGCGGTGTCAGCATCGGCTGCCCCCGAGGCGATGAATCCGCGCAGCAGGCCACGCTCGTGTGCGATCCGCGCGTGCTCGACGGCGGTATCCGGTGAGCGACCCTCAATGACGGAGCGGCCCCAGTTCAGGGAGATTCCCACGGGAACTCCGGATCGCGTGATCGCGTCCATCTCCGCGTCAAGATCGAGGAACCCCTTCTCGGGTGCCTGCCCCTCGCGCCAGGCGTCGCAGTGTTCGATGACGAGCTGCACGCCACCCCACTCCCACGAGGCGATCTCACTGAGGGAGCGATCGAGGGCGTCACGAGATCCCTCAGCGCCGCGCGGCGCAGAATGAAGCTCGACTACCCCGACGGCCTTGCGGCCTTGGGCATCGTGGAATCGCCGCACGTCATCGCGCAGGCGAGCCACGTTCTCGACAGCCGCGTGGCGGCCCTCCGGCGTGACGGAAGCGAGTCCGTACGCGGGATTCGCGCCGATCTGCCCCATGGTGTGCGGGATATCCGTGATGATCGCCCCCAGCTCGGCCGGGAAGTGCGAGCGCAACCAGGCGCCGTCGTGGGGATGGATACTTCCGAGCCACGGCAACTCAAGTGCACCTACACCGGGGGTCGCGACCAACCCGGCGAAAAACTCTTCTTCCGCGCGCGCATCCCAGCTTCCGTGTGCCGGTGATGCCGCGTACGCCCCTACAACCATTCCATCGAACATCTTGCAATCCTATTGCCGACCGCCCCCCCGTGGCATATTCCCCGAGAGTTAGCGGCGCGGCTGGTGCCATTCTCAGTTTCCTTCCCGTTCACTCCGGAGGGGAGTGGCTGGCGTGTCGACGCCGGTCAGAGACTTCCAGCAAGCTCCTGTGGCTTCGGTCTCGCCCAGCGCGCGGGAAGGTCGGGGCCATCCCAGACCTTGACGATGCCCCAGGCCACCGCAGCGATTGGGACCGCGAGGACCGCACCGAGGATGCCCACGAGAACGGTGCCGATAGTCAGCGCGAGCAGAATAACGAGAGCGTGCAACTTCAGGGCGCGTCCCATGAGAACCGGCTGGAGGAGGTTGCCTTCAAGTTGGTTCACGAGCAGCACGATCGCGATGACGATCACCGCCGAGACCCACCCCTGAGTCACCAGCGCCACCAGCGCCGCAAGAGTGCCAGCGACTACGGCACCCACGAGAGGAATGAACGAGAGCAGGAAGACCAGCACACCAAGAGGCAAGGCGAGCGGAACACGGAGAATCACGAGGCCGATATAGATCCCGATCGCGTCCACCGCTGCAACCGTCGCGGTGCCGCGAACATAACTTCCAAGTGTCGAGACGGTCACCTTCCCGACTCTCTCGGCACGGGCGAGATCCTCGCCGTTGAACGGACGGAGGAGGAACTGCCACACCTGCGGACCGTCCTTCAGGAAGAAGAACAGCACGACGACCATGAGCACGAGACCCGTCGTGAAATTCGCGACGGCGCCGACTCCCGCTAGCGCGCCGGAGCCGAACTGGGAGCTGGTGACGACGCCCGTCACAAACTCGATGACGCTCGCCTGCCAGTCTTGAAGTTGATCGGAGGACGGCGCGAACGGCAACGACTGGACCCAGTCCGATGCCTGCACGAATCCTGCGAGCGCCTGCTCGGCTAGCTCATCCCATTGGTCGCTGACGGCGGTCACGACGAGCCAGCCCACGCCCGACAAGAGAAGCAGGATGCCGAGCAACACGATGAGCGTCGCGACTAGGGAGGGCATTCCACGGCCGCGGAGCCACCGCATCACCGGGAAGAATGTGCTCGCGAAGATGAGCGCCAGCAGGATCGGAATGACCACGGTCGTCAGAGACTGCAGCCCCAAGATCACGCCTGCGGCGAGAACTACCATGATGATGACTTGCAGCGATCTGGTCGCGAGCACTCCGAAGCCGTCTCCCCAGGCCGCACTGGTCGTCGTCGGGGTCCGTGGAGTCTCGTGGCGGTCTACTTCCGCCACGCTCTGCCCCGGTTGCGCCACGCTCTGCCCCAGCTCCGCCACATCGGGTGCTCCACCCTGCCGAAGCTCACGCCGTGCCATCCTGCGCTTTCGGATCATCGTTCGCCTCCCGCTCGTGCATTGTGCGCTCGCACACTATGCAAGCATGCCGTATCCCTGCGGCTCCGACCGAACGCGACCCTCCGGCATTACGGCACCACGGCATTACTGAGCATTGGCGGCGTCCTGAGACTGTGCGGCGCGCCACGAGCGGCAAGCGCATGAGTCTCGTCACGTCTGCGCCCATGCGGGCATTGCGACTCGCACTGGGACGTAGCATTGAACTATCCGGCCGAGACGACCGAACTCCCCTATTCACATACGACCTGGCGCGCCCGCGCCCGCGCCCGGAGATTTCACTTTCATGACCAAGACTTTGACGGCTGGCCGGCCGATCCGCGTGATCGTGCTGTTCGCGATCCCTTTGCTGCTGGGAAATGTGTTCCAGCAGATTTATCACTTCACGGACGCCGTCGTCGTCGGACGCGTGCTCGGCGTTAACGCGCTTGCGGCGGTCGGCTCAACGGGCAGTGTCACGTTCCTCCTCCTTGGCTTCACGTTCGGAGCCGCGGGCGGCATGGCAATCCCCATCGCACGCTCGTTCGGTTCGGGCAACGTGGCGGCCACGCGCCGCTTCATCGCGATCGGCGTGCGAGTCTCTGCCGTAATCGGCTTCGCAGTACTGGGCGCCGGCGTGCTACTGGCCGAGCCGCTCCTCGAAGTGATGCGAACGCCGGACGTTCTGATGGCCGACGCCAAGACGTTCCTGGTGGCGTCATTCCTCGCGGCCCCGGTGACGATGGCCTTCAACTTCGTGACCGCAGCGATCCGTGCGCTCGGAGACAGCCGGACGCCGCTGGTCTTCCTGGTTCTGTGCAGCGTGCTGAACGCCGCGCTGGTGTACTTCTTCATCGGAATCGTGCCGCTGGGTGTCGCAGGCGCTGCACTCGCGACGGGGCTCGCACAACTCACCTCCGTGATCGGCTGCACCTGGTGGGTGCTGCGGCACAACACGGCGCTGAGGCTCGTGCGCGCAGACTGGGTGGCCGGCCGCGGCGAGACCTCGGACTCCCTGCGCACCGGGGTTGCGATGGGATTCCAGATGTCCGTGATCGCGATCGGTGCCGTGGTCCTGCAGCAAGCCATCAACGGGCTGGGTGCCGACGCCGTCGCCGCAGCCACCACGGCGATGCGCATCGACCAGCTGGCCACCGCAGTGCTCTCCTCCTTCGGCGTTGCGATGACCACGTGGGTCGCGCAGAACCACGGCGCCCAGCAATGGCACCGGATCCGCGAAGGCGTGTTCCAGACGAGTGTGGTCACCTGGATCGTGGCTGCCACACTCGGGGCCACGCTGTTCCTGTTCGGCACGCCGATTGCTCACCTCTTCCTGGGATCTGGCGAGGAAGAGATCGTTCGACTCACCCACGACTACTTGACGGTGCAGGCCATCTTCTACCCGGCACTGGCGAGCATCTTCGTGCTGCGCCACTCGATCCAGGGCCTCGGTGCAACACTCGTCCCAACTCTCGCGGGTTTCATGGAACTGCTCGTCCGTTCGGCCGTGGGACTGCTGCTCGTTGCCCCACTCGGTTTCCTCGGCGTGGCGCTGGCCGCGCCGCTGGCCTGGTTCGGGGCGCTGATCCCGATCGTCATCGCCTGGTTCGGGCACCGCCGGAGGCTCATCGCGCTCGAAAGCGAGCCCGTCTCGCCCGCGCCAGTTCCTGATCTGGAGCAGTCCCCGCAGCTTGAGCCGGTCGCCTGAGGCACACTGGAGCGGTGGATGATCTGCACATTCTCCCGGGACCCGGGCTACCGAACGGGGTGACGATTCCCGCCGTCGAGCTCACTGAGCGCTTCTCGCATTCGTCGGGTCCGGGAGGGCAGGGAGTGAATACTTCTGATTCGCGCGTCCAACTGAGCCTCGACATTTCGACGACGACGGCCCTGGACGAGGCCCAGCGAGCCCTCACTCTCGAACGCCTCGCCCCCCGCCTCGCAAATGGCGTCCTCACAGTCACGTCATCCGAACACCGGTCACAGTCCCGCAATCGAGACGAGGCGCGAGCACGGCTCGCCGAGATACTGCGGAAGGCGCTTGCACCCATTACTCCACGGCGCCCAACGAAGCCCTCTCAAGCATCACGGCGCCGCCGACTCGATGCGAAGATGCGCCGATCCGCCATCAAGCGGGACCGTCGTCGGCCAGGATCTCAGTAGCCACGCTCCGGCGCCCTGGCGCACCGGCTCACGCAGTCACGTGAGCTGCTGGTTCCGCCTGGAGAAGATTCCTGACCACAGCACAATCGCGACCGCGGCGAGCGCCGCGTAGAGCACGAACACCTGTTGAGCGGACTCCTCGCCAGAGGCAGCGATCATCGAAGTTGTCACCCCTGTACCGAGAGCACCACTGAGCTGCTGCACGGTGTTGATCACCGCATTGCCGTCCGTGCGGAGACGGTCACTTAGGCCCCTGAGCCCAGTGGTCATCGAGGTGCCACTGGTGAAACCTTGCCCGATCGTGTGAATGCAGTAGATCAGCGCGATGTGTACTAGTCCTAGCCGCGGGAACAAGATCGCGTAGAGCAGCATGCCCACGAAAATCGCAATCGTACCGATCAGCATTGGCGAACGGGCTCCGAATCTGTCCAAGATCCGGCCGCTGATCGGCGCCAAGAGCGCTCCGAGCACGCATCCCGGGAACAGGAGGAGCCCCGCGACGAAGGGATCGGCGCCGAGAACGATCTGGGCATAGTTGGGGATCAGGTAGCCCTGCCCCAGGGTGAGGAATTGGACGATCACGATGATCCCGACCGCCAGCACGAACGTTCGGTTGCCGAAGATCCGGACGTCCACCAAGGGGTTCTCGCTACGCAGGCAGTGCCGCGCGAATAGTGCGAAGCCGGCGATGGTAAGCGCGAGGAGTCCCAGGACCGCGGCACTCAGCCACCCGCTGTTGGCAGCAGCGTTCGATGCGAAGATCAATGCGGTGAAGGCGACGGCTATCAGCACCCACCCAACAAGGTCGAACTGTGCGCGGCTCGCCTCCCCGGACTCCCGGATGGCCCAGGCCCCTGCGATGAGGGCAAGGACGAGGACCGGGATCGTGACCACGAAGATCTCGCGCCATCCAAAGTTCACAATGATCAGTCCGCCGAATGACGGCCCGACAGCCGGGGCCATTGCCGTGATGAGTGCACCGAAACCCATGATGGTGCCGAGGCGATGGAGCGGGGCTTGTTCCAGGATGATGTTGAACATGAGCGGCAGCGCGATGCCGGTGCCGAGGGCCTGAAGGACTCGTCCCAGTATGAGTACAAGAAAACTGGGGGCGATCGCGCCAAGCAGCGAACCAGCGATGAAAACCGCCACCGCAATCACGAAAAGTGAGCGCGTCCGAAAACGTCTCTTCAGGAATGCTGACGCTGGCACCACGAGTCCGAGGACGAGCAGGTAGCCCGTCGTCACCCACTGCACCCGATCAACAGAGATGCCAAACTCTTCTTGCAGGCTCGGGAAGGCAACGTTCATCGCCGTTTCGACCACGACGCCGAGGAAGCTCATGACGCCCGTTGCGACGATCGACAGGATCAGCCTGAGATCGAGTCGCCGATCGAAGGCTGGCGTGGCCTCGCCGCTCATCTGGTCACCCCCGCCGCACTGTTCGAGCCATATGCCGGCGCAAGATCCCCAACCAGGCGCCGGAGTGCGTGAATTGCTCGCTCAGCAGCGACAATGTCTGCGGGGTCAATGCCAGTGGAGGCCTGCGCCAAGAATGACTGCCACCCATCCACATATGTGGCGACCCATGAGGCGCCCAGTTCGGTGAGTTCGAGGTTGAGCGCACGCCGATCGCTCGCGTCAGGATTCTTGGTAACCGCCCCCAGTTCCACGAGTCCTGCAAGAGCGGTGGTGACATTGGACGGAGCGACATTCAGCAGGTCGGCCACATCGACGACGCGCGCCGCGCCTTGCTGCGCGATGAGGTCGCGAACGGCGCCCAACATCTCGATGCCGAACGGAGTAACACCAGAGGGCAGGGGCGGCTGGAGCGCAGTCAGCCGCTTGGCCTCGTTGCAGACATTCAGAAGATCCCGGATCTGGCTAGTGGTGACAGCAGGCACGGTCGGACCCTTCACAATTTAGATATGCCACATAGGTATATTACATAGCTATATTGAGCACGACAAGTTCCCTAGGGCATCACTTCGATGCGTGCGTTTATATACCGTGCTTACAACTATCTGTCCCTGCAACTATTCTGGATCTCGGGCGCGCCACCGCGTTGCCCAGAAGCAATAAGGGAGAGAAATGGCAGACATCCGCATCGCACTCGTCACGGGATCGGGAGGAGTCATCGGCCGCAACGTCATTGAGCACTTCGTCGAGCGAGGTATTACGACCAGGGGCGTGAGCCGCCGCCCACCGGCCGACACCCACGGGTGGGAGCATGTCACTGCCGACCTCCTGGACCCGGAAGCGACGAAGGATGCCTTCTCCCGAACTGCCGCAGACACGACACAACTGGTGTTCGCTGCCTACATCGAGAGGCCGGACCCACACGAGCAGATCGCCACCAACCTCGCGCTGCTCTCGAACACGCTGGACGGCCTGAAGTCCGCCGGAGCGCCGCTGGAGCATGTGACCCTGTACCAGTGGATGAAGTTCTACGGCGCGCATCTGGGCGACTTCAAGACTCCCGCCCGCGAGGACGACCCGCGACTCATCGCGCCGAACTTCTACTATGACCAGGAGGACCTCCTCCGTGCGCGCGCCGAGTCCGATGGCTTCGCATTCACGATCTTCCGCCCCGAAGGAGTGATGGGTTACGCGCAGGGCACCCCAATGAACTTGCTCATGGTCATCGCCGCCTACGTGACCATCGCGAAGGAGCTCGGCATCCCACTGCGGTTCCCCGGGCCGCGCGCGGCCTATGACGGGGTGCTCTACCAGATGTCGGACGCGGAACTGCTCGCCCGCGCCACTGCGTGGGCCCCCACCGAACCGAACGCCCACGGCGAGGCGTTCAACCTCACCAACGGCGATCTCATTCGCTGGCGGCACCTGTTCGAGGCTATCGCGGACCACTTCGGCCTGGACGTCGAGGAACCCCAACCAATGAGCCTCACTGAGCAGATGCCGCTCTATGCCGACCTCTGGGATCAGATCGTGCAGAAGCACGGCCTGCAGGCCATCGACTGGTCAACCCTGGTGGACTGGCGGTTCGGAGATGCGATCCTCGGAGCGACCTCGGACAACGTCTCCTCAACCATCAAGGTTCGCCAAGCCGGCTTCGACGGTTGCTACGACACCATTGACCGGACGCTAGAACTGCTTGACGGCCTGGCCGCCAAGCGCATCATCCCCCGCGCCGACGCCTGACGACGACTCGCGCACTCAGCGGCACGAGACGTGGTGCCGGCCAAGTGCTCGCGGCCCGCTCCGCCGCTCGCTTAGGCCACGCCGTCATCGAGTCCGATGAACTGGATCAGTGGCGACAGGCGGTTGACCGAGAGAGAGCCTAGGACTTCGACCAATGCCGTGTCACGGGTCGGCCGCGCCTGCGAAAGCAGATGCTGCCCGGCGTCCGTGACATCGATATAGACGCCCCTGCGGTCGGTCGGGCAGATGTAGCGGGTGAGCATCCCCCGCTCCTCCAGTCGTGTCACGAGGCGGGTCGTCGCGCTCTGGCTCAGTGCCAGGCCGCGGGCAAGTTCCCGCATTTGAAAGTGCCCATCCTCGTCGTCGTCCTGCGTACTCAGGATCTCCAGCGCCGCCAGCTCGCGGACGCTGAGCCCGTGCTCGCGCCGGAGCGCCCGGTCGAGCGCGGCGTCCACGATCCCGTGTAGCGCCTCCACGGCAAGCCAGCGCCCGGCCGGGTTGTCCTGATATGCGGCCAGCGCCGCAGTCCCGGATGCTCTCGCCATAGTCCCTCCCTTACGACGTGCCATCCAATCTACCGATGGCCCGCTCGCGCAATAGACGCCTCACGCAACTATATCCGCACAAACTCGGCGACGGCATGCCAGTGCACACCGTGGCCCCCACTCGCGTTGTGTTTGTCTTAACCGCCGCTACACGGGCCGCAAAGGTGAGGTACTGCGGGTGGCCTCCGAGGCGCAGGCCGAGACCTCACCCCGATGCCGCCACTCGGTGCGCAACTATTCCGCCGCTCCCCTGCCCCGACGACCGCCACCGAGTCGACTTGCTCCAATCGCGCAGCAATCACCTCGCCCACAGCAGCGAATTTCCGAAGACAGCCATTGGAAAAGTTCATCAAACGCTCTTTTTTTTTTATTGATAGGGCGACCTCCGAGTTCTTCACCAGGCCTGCC
>JAKDIE010000313.1 GCA_030450655.1 Ruaniaceae bacterium | reverse complement strand
CGTCCACCTCCGGCGCCGCGGGCGCGTTGGGGGCCCCCCCCCCCGGCGAGGTGATGACGCTCCGTGACGGCGTGACCCCGGTACCGTCCCTCGATATCGCGGTGGGGATCGCCTTCCTTGCGGGCGCCTCGACCCTCCTCGGCCACGGCGCGGTGCTCTACATCAACCGCATCAAGGGGTTCCGGGGCGTGGCAGCCCTCGCCCTCTCCGGGGCGCTCCTCGTGCTGCTGTACGTGGCGCAGGCCGTCATTCTGTTCTTCGTGGCACCACCCATCACGGGAAGCCACGTGCCGCTGCTGACCGTGGTCGCGATCACCCTCGCATCGACGGCCCCGATGCTCTTCGGGGTCTTCGAGTTCATCCCCGTGCTCGGGCTCCTCTTGGGCAAGCTCCTCAGCGCGTGGGGTTTCGTGGTCCTGTGGGTGCTCATCCTTACCGCGTACGAGACCACCGCGCTGCGAGCCCTGATTGCGGGTGGTGTTGGCTGGTTCATCATGCATCTGCTGTCGATCCTTCTTGGGCCACAACTCGCTCGGCTGACGGGCCGAGTCTGGCAGTGGGTGACAGGCGTCCCCACCGAGATGACGGCTCGGGACATCCTCTCGGGGACACCGATGATTCCCCTCAGCCCGCGCCCCATTGCCGCAACGAACGAGGAGGTGGCCTGATGCTTGGGCTGATCATCGTGACGCTGCTCGGCGGGTTGCTGGTTCTCGCCCTACTCTCGCCGTTGGAGTCCCTGCGCTGGTGGTCCCGGGACGGGCATGAGGTCTC
Source organism: Ruaniaceae bacterium (assembly GCA_030450655.1). GTDB lineage: Bacteria > Actinomycetota > Actinomycetes > Actinomycetales > Actinomycetaceae > KH17. Next base: position 1,762 of record JAKDIE010000313.1, on the reverse strand, counting down.
CACTCTGCTCTCAGGAATGACCTCCCAAGACCTCATCGCGGCGGGACAGAGGGCGGGCCACGCCGCAGCGGATGGCCCTCAGCAGTACGTCGTCTACCTCTCCGGAGTGGGGGCCATCGGAGGCTCGGCCGAGTCCAACTCGAAAACCGAGCGGCACTTTCTCAACGCCCTCGAATCGCGACTCGATCGCGCGAGCGTCACCGGTGACGTGTTCCCGTACTCGGTGCAGAACTTGGGGCTCCCCCAGCGCAGGGGCGGCGGCATTTGGGAGCGCGCAAGCCGCGGCAGTGGGCGCAAGAAGGGCATCTCTCTCCTTCCCTGGATCATCAACCTGCGCAACGTGTTCCAGGTCCTTGTTGCGGCCGATCCTCGCTACGGGCCAACGTACGGCCTGGGGCTCGCCCAGGTCATCTGGAAGTCCGCGCGCGCGCGAGGGTACGTACTCGGAAGCGGCGCAACCATCACGATTCTCGGCTACAGCGGCGGCGCCCAGATGGCCCTCAACGCCGCCTGGTTCCTTGAGGGGGTCGGCATTCCCATGCAGATTGTCTCGATGGGTGGGGTGTTCGAGAACCACTCCTCCTTCGAGCGCATCCGGCGCTTCATCCACCTCTATGGAGAGAAGGACTCGCTCATGTTCATCGGGCGCACCTTCTCTCCCGGCCGCTGGAAGCGGAGCGTGAACTCGGAGTACAACCAGGCGAAATCCGAGGGCCGCGTTGTCGAAATGTGCATCGGTCCGATGTCCCATGACGCCAAGAAGTGGTACCTCGACCACAAGACTTTCGCCGCCGATGGCCGCTCCTATTTCGACATCACCGTGGACGCCGTCGTCGAATTTCTCCAAGAAACCCCACCCCCGACGGCGATCCCGAGCTGAAGCGGGCCTGCCCAGCGGGCATCGCGCCCGCTACGGTAGGGGCATGAAGATGAACGTGGAGAGCTTCAACCTAGACCACCGCACTGTGATAGCGCCGTACGTTCGCGTGGCGGACCGGAAGGAGCTCCCGCGTGGCGACGTGCTCGTGAAGTACGACGTCCGCTTCACCCAACCGAACCGTGCTCACCTGGAGATGGACACGATCCACTCCCTCGAGCACACGATCGCCGAGAAGATCCGCAACCACGCGGATTACGTAGTGGACTTCTCTCCCATGGGATGCCAGACGGGGTTCTACCTGATCGTCGTCGGGGATCATCCAGATGACGAGATCCACGAGATCCTCGCCGCCACGCTGCAGGACGTGGTGGATGCCAATGAGGTTCCTGCCGCGAACGAGGTGCAGTGCGGGTGGGGTGTTCACCATTCGCTCACCGGCGCGCAACGTGCCGCCCGTACGATGCTTGAGGCACGCAACGAGTGGCGGGAGGTCACATCATGACAGTTCTCATCGCAACAGCCATGGCGGAGGAGGCCAAGCCTCACTCGAGGGATTGGTCCCCCATCGAGGTCCCGCTCGGGGAAGCCTGGGAGGTCGCAATTGGCCAGAATACGGCGGTGGTCCTGAAGACCGGGATCGGACTGGTGACCGCGGCTGCGGCCGTGACCGCCGCGATTGGCGCACTCTCGCCGCGCGCGATCATTTCCTCCGGTAGCGCCGGAGGCCTCTCCCAGGGAATCTTCATCGGAGACGTGGTCCTCGGCACGAGCTTCGCCTACCACGACGCCGATACCACCGCCTTCGGCTACGCGTACGGGCAGGTCCCAGGAATGCCCGAGTTCTACGAATCGGACCCTCGCCTGCGCGCTCTCGCCACGACT
>JAKDIE010000312.1 GCA_030450655.1 Ruaniaceae bacterium | reverse complement strand
TCTTGGCACCGTTCTTTTTGTTTATCTGTACACCATGGGACTTTCACCAAACAAAGATGGGGCCCGGTATTTCTCGGGGGCCCCTTCTTTGTGCGCGCAGGTTACGCGTCGCCTCCGGCATTGCCGGACTGCCCAGCGTTCACGTTGAACAGTTCGTACTTCGAGATCGCCTGGGCCGCCGCTGCGGCGTCGTAGCGCCCCTCATCGGCCAGGGCCTTGAGTGTGCGCGCCGCAAGAGAGTGCGCATCGATGTGGTAGTGCCTGCGGGCCGCTGGGCGCGTGTCCGAGAAGCCGAAGCCATCGGCGCCAAGCGTGTGATACGTCCGCTGCACCCATGGACGGATCATGTCCGGAACAAGGTGATCGTGGTCCGATGTCGCAATGACGGGCCCTTGCGCGTCTCCGAGTTGGCGCGCGAGGAACGAGACGCGCTGCTCCTCCTGCGGGTGCAGGAAGTTGTGCTCGTCGGTGTCGATGCCGTCGCGGCGCAGTTCCGTCCACGAGGTAACGGACCACACGGCGGCGTCTACGCCCCAGTCATCACGCAGGAGTTGCTTCGCGTGAATGGCCCATGGCACACCAACGCCTGAGGCGAAGAGTTGCACCTTCTCGCCACCGGCGTCGTCGTGCTCGGCAACCTTATGGATGCCCTTGGTGATTCCTTCGACGTCCACGTTCTCGGGCTCGGCAGGCTGGGCGAGGGGCTCGTTGTACACGGTGATGTAGTACATGACGTTTTGATCGCGCGTCTCGTTCTCGCCGTACATGCGCTGAATACCGTCCTGCATGATGTGGCTGATCTCGTACCCGTACGCCGGGTCGTAGTTGATGAACGCGTGGTTCGTACTCGCCAGAACATGCGAGTGGCCGTCCATGTGCTGGAGACCCTCACCAGCGAGCGTGGTGCGCCCGGCGGTCGCTCCAATCACGAAGCCGCGTGCAAGCTGGTCACCTGCGGCCCAGAACTGATCACCGGTGCGCTGGAATCCGAACATCGAGTAGAAGATGTACACCGGAACCATCGGCTCGCCCTGGGTGGCGTACGCGGTACCAACGCTCTGGAATGCCGCAGCGGATCCGGCCTCGTTGATGCCGAGGTGCAGGATCTGGCCCTGCTGGGACTCCTTGTAAGAGAGCATCAGATCGTGGTCCACCGAGGTGTAGTTCTGGCCCGCCGTGTGGAAGATCTTCGCCGTGGGGAAGATCGCGTCGAGACCGAACGTGCGCGCCTCATCGGGGATGATCGGCACGATACGGCGGCCGAACTCCTTGTCCTTGATGAGCTCCTTGAGAAGTCGCACGAAGGCCATCGTGGTGGCGACCTCCTGCGATCCGGAGCCACTCTTCAGGATGCTGTACGTCTTCTCCGGAGGCAGGACCAACTGGGTGGGGTTCGGGGCCTTGCGTTCGGGAAGGAAGCCACCGAGTGCCTTGCGGCGCTCCAGCATGTACTGGTGCGCCGGGTTCGACGGATCGGGGCGGTAGTACGGCGGCAGATACGGGTTCTCCTCGAGCTGAGCATCCGTGATCGGAAGCTCAAGGCGATCGCGGAAGTTCTTCAGGTCCTGGACCTTCATCTTCTTCATCTGGTGCGTGGCATTGCGGCCAGCGAAGGATGAGCCGAGGCCGTAGCCCTTGACGGTCTTGGCGAGGACCACCGTGGGTTGCCCGGTGTGCTCGGTTGCGGCCTTGTACGCGGCGTACACCTTCCGGTAATCGTGACCACCACGCTTGGCCTGCCAGATGTCGTCGTCGGTCAAATGAGCGGCGAGCGCCTTCGTACGGGGATCGCGGTTGAAGAAGTGCTCACGGATGTATGCGCCGTCGTTCGCGCGGTACGTCTGGTAGTCGCCGTCGAGCGTGTTGTTCATCAGGTTCACGAGAGCGCGGTCCTTGTCCGCGTTCAGGAGCGCATCCCATTCGCGGCCCCACACCACCTTGATGACGTTCCACCCGGCCCCGCGGAAGAAGGCCTCCAGTTCCTGGATGATCTTGCCGTTACCGCGCACGGGCCCATCGAGGCGCTGCAGGTTGCAGTTGACCACGAAGGTGAGGTTGTCGAGGCCCTGGTTCGCGGCGAGTTGCAGCATGCCGCGCGATTCCGGCTCGTCCATTTCGCCGTCACCGAGGAACGCCCACACACGCTGCTCGGAGGTGTCCTTGATCCCGCGCAGCTGCAGGTACTTGTTGACCCACGCCTGGTAGATCGCAGACGCCGGGCCGAGGCCCATCGAGACTGTGGGGAACTCCCAGAAGTCCTCCATGAGGCGCGGGTGCGGGTACGAGGGGAGGCCACGACCGCCGGCGGGGCGTGAGAACTCCTGGCGGAAGCCGTCCATGTCAGCTTCGCTGAGGCGGCCCTCAACGAACGCACGCGCGTAGTTGCCGGGGGAGGCGTGGCCCTGGAAGAAGACCTGGTCCCCACCTGAAGGGTGGTGCTTGCCCTTGAAGAAGTAGTTGAAGCCCACCTCGTAGAGGGTGGCGATCGAGGCGTACGTCGAGATGTGACCGCCCACTCCCACGCCCGGGCGCTGGGCTCGC
>JAKDIE010000311.1 GCA_030450655.1 Ruaniaceae bacterium | reverse complement strand
CATCGACAACTGGGCTCGATAGATTGTCGACACAGTGACCCGTGCCGGCGCGACTGTGGTCGGCCCGGTGCCGCTGCCTACGGAGAAGAACGTGTACTGCGTGATTCGTTCGCCGCACAAGTACAAGGACAGCCGCGAGCACTTCGAAATGCGCACGCACAAGCGGTTGATCGACATCATCGACCCGACGCCCAAGGCTGTTGACTCGCTCATGCGTCTCGACCTGCCCGCTGACGTCAACATCGAGATCAAGCTCTGAGGAATCACGCAATGACTACGCTCTCACAGCAAGGGCCCGAGAAGAAGGTGACCGCTCTGCTCGGCACCAAGCTCGGAATGACCCAGGTGTGGGACGAGGCCGGTCGCCTCGTACCCGTGACCGTCATCCAGGTCGGCACCAACGTCGTCACGCAGATCCGTGACACCGAAACCGATGGCTACCGCGCCGTCCAGCTCGCCTACGGCGAGATCGACCCGCGCAAGGTGACCCAGCCCCTCAAGGGCCACTTCGAGAAGGCCGGCGTCACGCCGCGCCGTCACGTCACCGAGATCCGCACCGCCAACGCCGCCGAGTACACGCTCGGTCAGGAACTGACCGCGGACGTCTTCGAGCCCGGAACGGTGATCGACGTTGTCGGCACCACCAAGGGCAAGGGCACCGCCGGTGTCATGAAGCGCCACGGCTTCCACGGCGTGGGCGCATCGCACGGCGCGCACCGCAACCACCGCAAGCCCGGTTCGATCGGCGGCGCCTCGACGCCCGGCCGTGTGTTCCGCGGCCAAAAGATGGCTGGCCGCATGGGCAATGCCCGCAAGACCATCCAGAACCTGACCATCCACGCGATCGACGCCGAGAACGGCCTCGTCCTCGTGGCCGGCGCTGTCCCCGGCCCCAAGGGTGGCGTCATCGTCATCCACTCGGCCGCGAAGGGAGCCTGATCATGGCATCCGTTGACGTAGTGAACGCATCCGGCGCGAAGGGCGGCACCGCCGAACTTCCCGCCGAGATCTTCGACGTTCCCGCGAACATCCCGCTCATCCACCAGGTCGTTGTGGCCCAGCAGGCCGCGGCCCGCCAGGGCACTGCCTCCGCGAAGACCCGCTCCGAGGTGCGTGGTGGTGGCGCCAAGCCGTGGGCCCAGAAGGGCACCGGCCGCGCACGCCAGGGTTCGATCCGCGCCCCGCACTTCACCGGTGGTGGAGTTGTGCACGGCCCGCAGCCTCGTGACTACTCGCAGAAGACCCCCAAGAAGATGAAGGCAGCCGCCCTGCGCGGAGCCCTCTCGGATCGTGCGCGCGCCGAGCGTGTCCACGTGGTCAGCGAGTTCGTGACGGGCGAGACCCCATCAACGAAGGCCGCCCTCGCGGTTCTCGCCGGGGTCATCGACGATCGCCTCGCACTGGTGGTGCACACCCGCGCGGACGAGCTCACCGCCCTGTCCCTGCGCAACGTTCCCACCGTCCACATCCTGTACGTGGATCAGCTGAACACCTATGACGTTCTCGTTGCCGACGACGTCGTGTTCACCTCCGCTGCACTGGCCGAGTTCCTCGGGGAGGAAGACAAGTGAGCATCGAAGCATCGAAGAACCCGCGCGACATCATTCTGAAGCCGGTGGTCTCCGAAAAGAGCTACAACCTGGCTGACGACGGCAAGTACACGTTCATCGTGGACCCGCGCAGCAACAAGACCGAGATCAAGAACGCGATCCAGAGCATCTTCGGGGTCACGGTCGAATCGGTCAACACGGTCAACCGGAAGGGCAAGACCCGCCGCACCCGGCAGGGTCAGGGCAAGCGCAAGGACGTTAAGCGCGCCATCGTCTCGCTCGCTCCCGGACAGACCATCGACATCTTTGGTGAGGTGAGCGTCTGATGGCAATCCGCAAGTACAAGCCGACCACGCCTGGTCGCCGCGGTTCCTCCGTGGCCGACTTCGCGGAGGTCACGAGGACCGAGCCCGAGAAGTCTCTGGTTCGCCCGCTTCCGAAGACCGGTGGCCGCAACAACCACGGCCGCATCACCACCCGTCACATCGGTGGTGGCCACAAGCGCCAGTACCGCGTGATCGATTTCCGTCGCCACGATAAGGACGGCGTGCCCGCCACCGTTGCGCACATCGAGTATGACCCGAACCGTACGGCCCGGATCGCTCTGCTGCACTACGCCGACGGCGAGAAGCGCTACATCATCGCTCCCGAGAAGCTTCGGCAGGGCGACCGTGTGGAGGCTGGCTCCGGTGCGGACATCAAGCCCGGTAACAACCTGCCGCTGCGCAACATCCCGCTCGGTACCGTGGTGCACGCCATTGAGCTGCGCCCCGGTGGCGGTGCGAAGATCGCGCGTTCGGCCGGTTCGTCCGTGCAGCTCGTGGCCAAGGAGGGGCGCTTCGCGCAGTTGCGCATGCCCTCCGGCGAGATCCGCAACGTGGAGATCACCTGCCGCGCGACCGTTGGTTCGGTGGGCAACGCCGAGCAGTCCAACATCAACTGGGGCAAGGCCGGCCGCATGCGGTGGAAGGGCGTTCGCCCGACCGTCCGTGGTGTCG
>JAKDIE010000310.1 GCA_030450655.1 Ruaniaceae bacterium | reverse complement strand
CTCGTCTCCTCGTTCGCGTTCAACTTCAACAACTTCTCGCTCATCTTCATGCTGACGGGGGGTGGTCCACGGTTCGAAGGTGCCTCCGTTCCCATAGGCCATACGGACATCTTGATATCGATGGTGTACAACGTCTCCGGTCTCGACGGAACGGCGGCGAAGAATTACGGGCTGGCATCCGCGTTATCGATCGTCATCTTCCTGATCGTTGCGACCATCTCGGCGCTCTCGTTCAAGAAGACGCAGTCATTGGAGGACATCAACTGATATGACACAGCAACTTCGAACAGACGTGGTCACTAACCCCCCGAAGCTCAACAAGATGCCGTTCGGACGATGGTTCTCCGAGATCGGAATCCGCCACGTGGTGGGTATCTTTGCGGTGATCTATGCGGGGTTCCCGATCCTCTACGTCGTCTCAACGTCGCTCATCCCTGGCGCAACCCTCACCGGCTCGAACCAGCTATTCTCGGCGCTCTCGAGCGCGAACTACGAGGCGCTCGGCAACACGAACTTCTGGACCTGGCTGGGCAACACCCTCCAGATCGGGATCATCACCTCGATCGCCACGGTGCTCATGGGTGCCGCGGCGGCGTACGCGTTCTCGCGCTTCCGGTTCTCGGGGCGCCGGATGGGGTTGATCTCGCTGCTGGTGATCCAGATGTTCCCGCAGATCCTGGCGTTCGTGGCGATCTTCCTGCTGCTGATGACTCTCGGCTACGTGTGGCCGCCGCTCGGTCTCAACTCGAAACTGGCGCTCATCTGCGTGTATCTCGGTGGGGCGCTCGGCGCGAACACGTTCCTCATGTACGGCTTCTTCAACACGATCCCCAGGGAGATCGATGAGGCTGCGAAGATCGATGGTGCGAGCCACGCCCAGATCTACTGGACGATCATTCTGCGCCTGGTGGCGCCGATCCTCGCGGTCGTTGGGCTGCTGAGCTTCATCGGGACGTTCAACGACTTCGTGATTGCGAAGGTGATCCTGCAGTCCGAACAGAACTGGACGCTCGCCGTCGGCATGTACCAATGGGTGTCCTCGCAGATGGAACAGAACTGGGGTCAGTTCGCCGCCGGCGCGGTGATCGGGTCGATCCCGATCCTGCTGCTGTTCCTGTTCCTGCAGCGATACATCGTTGGCGGGCTCACGGCCGGATCAGTGAAGGGCTGAACGAGCAGAGAGGGCGGGCCGTCGCGGTGGAGCTTATCCACAGGGCGGCCCGCCTTCGTGCTCGCTGGCGGTTAGGATTCAAGGGTGCCGGTGGAACTGTGGGGAGATGACGCGTACACGTCGCATGACGCCGAACGCCTCCTCCACGAACCCCCCAAGAGCGCGCAACGCACGTCCTTCCGGCGCGATCGGGCCCGCATCCTGCACAGCTCGATGCTGCGGCGCCTTGGCGCGAAGACTCAGGTGCTCGGGCCGGCGAGCGATGACTTCGTGCGCACACGGCTCACCCACTCCCTTGAGGTGGCGCAGGTGGGCCGCGAACTTGGGGACTCGCTCGGGTGCAACCCCGATGTGGTGGAGACGGCGTGCCTGGCCCACGATCTCGGCCACCCGCCGTTTGGGCACAACGGTGAGCGGGCACTCGCCGAAGTGGCCGAATCGATCGGCGGTTTCGAGGGCAACGCCCAGACCTTGCGGCTCCTCACGCGGCTCGAACCCAAGACGTTCACGGATTACGGCGAGTCCGTGGGGCTCAACCTCACGCGCGCGTCGCTGGACGCCTCCTGCAAGTACCCGTGGCCCAGGGGATCCGCCCCGGCAGGATCGAACCCGGCGAAGTTCGGCGTGTACGAGGACGATCTACCGGTGTTCGAATGGCTGCGCGAGGGAGCGCCCGAGGGCGTGCGGTGCCTCGAGGCGCAGGTCATGGATCTCTCGGATGACATCTCGTATTCGGTACACGATTTCGAGGACGCGATCGCCTCGGGACACTTGGAGCCGGGCTCGCTCGACCGGCACATGGAGCACGTCTGCGAGGTGGCACGCCAGTGGTACGGCCCGCGCGCCACAGCCGATCGCATCGGTCCCGCCTTGGAGCGGCTCCAAGCCCTCCCGTACTGGCTGGGAGGATTCGACTCCTCACGCACGGATCTCGCGCGTTTGAAGGACCTCACGAGCCAACTCATCGGGCGCTTCTGTGCGGCCGCGCATGACGCCACGCGCGCCGCCTATGGTGAACACAGGCTCACGCGCTACGCCGCGTCGCTCGTGGTGCCGGATGAGACGGGGGCCGAGATCACGGCGCTGAAGGGCATCGCGGCCGCGTTCGTGATGGCTCCGCGAGAAACCGAGCACACGTATCTCAACCAGCGCACCATCGTCTTCGATCTGGTGGACGCGCTGTGGGAGTCCGATGGCCACCAACTGGAACCGCAGTTCCGCGAGGACTACCGGGAGGCCGAGAACGATGCGGCGCGCCTGCGCGCCGTGGTCGATCAAGTCGCCTCCCTGTCCGATCCGGCCGCAAACAAGTGGCATTCGAGGCTGTGCGGGATGCTCGGGGAGCAGTTCTGATGGCATTCGTGAAGGAGGACATCGCC
>JAKDIE010000042.1 GCA_030450655.1 Ruaniaceae bacterium | reverse complement strand
ACTACGCCCTCCGAAACTCGTCATTCTGCGCGTAGTCGCTGAACCCAGGCTCAGGGTCCTCACCCAACCGAGGCAGGAAGCGCACGGTGAGAACTGTTGCCTCGGGCGGGATGTCCCGGGGTTTAGCCGACGGACGGGCGCTCCTCAGGCATCCGGATCACGCGGCGCCGCGAGCGCAGGGCGAGCGCGGCCGCCACCGTCATCATTCCGGTGCGGCCGGCGAACATTAGGACCGCAAGGACGTACTTGGCGGATTCTGGTAGCGCGCTCGTGATTCCGGTGGAGAGTCCCACGGTTCCGAACGCGGAAAGCACCTCGTAGAGAATCACGTCGAGGTGGAAGTCCGTGAGTGTGAGCAGCGTGAGCGTGGCGAGCCCCACGAGTGACGCCCCGATGAAGGCCACTGCAAGAGCGAGGCGCAGGGTCTGGCGCGGGATGCGGCGCCGGAAGACCTCCACGTCCCGATCGCCCCGCGCCTCGGCAACGATCGCGAGCAGGAGCACAGCGAGCGTGGTCACCTTGATGCCGCCGGCGGTCGAGGCCGTGCCGCCGCCCACGAACATCAGCGCGTCTTGGAAGAACCATGTGGATTCGTTCAGGTCCGCAATGTCGATGGTCGAGAGGCCCGACGAGCGAGAGTTGACGGACATCACGAGCGCAGAGAGCAGCTTCTCGGACCAGTTGAGCGCACCGAAGGTCTTTTCGTTCGACCACTCGAATGCGGGAATTAGGATGAATGTTGCCATGGACAGCAGCGAGTACATCGAGAGCGTGAGCTTCGTGTGGAGGCTCCACCGCCGGGGGTGGCGCCAGGAGCGCGCAATGTTCTTCAACACGGGGAAACCGATCGCGCCGAGGAACGTACCGATCGCGATGGGTAGGCCCAGCCACCAGTCACCCACGTGCGGCGTGAGCCCGCCCGGCATGATCACGAAGCCAGCGTTGTTGAAGATCGAGAATGCCATGAACACCGCGTGCCCGGCAGCGGAGACGAGAGATTCACCCATCGCCAGAAACCGCGGAAAGAGAACGAGGGCGAGGACCGATTCCACCGAGAGGGAGGCGATGATGACGGCGCGCACGAGCGAACCCACCTCGCCGAGCCTGTCCGTGCGTGTCTCCGAAGCCATCAGCATGCGCTGCGTGAGCCCGATGTGCCGCGACACGGTCAGGGCGAGGATCGAGGCGAGCGTCATCACGCCGAGACCACCGATCCCCACACCGATGATGATCACCACGTGCCCGAACGTGGACCAGTAGACGGCGGTGTCAACGGTGGTGAGCCCGGTGACGGAGACTGCGGACGTCGCCGTGAACAAGGCATCGACGAACGCGGGGGACCGGCCCGTCGTCGTCGAGATGGGAAGCCAGAGCAGCAGCGTCACGATCCCGATAATCGACGCGAAAATGACCACAACAAGACGCGCGGGCGACTTCTCCGCAATGAAATCGATGCGGTCGCGCGCGCGGGTGAGGAACGATGGGGACTCCGTGATGCACCTCCGAGGGCCAGCGTAGTCCCATCGCGGAGAGGGCGCTGGCAGTGGTGTTGCGTGTGGCGAGCGTGAAGTGTGTTGCAACTGTGACGCAACAGGAATTGTGGGATCGCGTTGTTTCTGGAAGCATTTGGCCAGTGCGTGTGTTTGCGCGCACGGATCACTACAGTGAGGTCGAGATGGCAGAGGGTCTCGAGGGGGTTCCACGCTTCCTCACCGTTGCCGAGGTCGCGGACGCGATGCGGGTCTCCAAAATGACCGTGTATCGAATGATCCACGCCGGCCAGATGCCCGCAGTACGCATGGGCCGTTCGTTCCGCGTTCCACGCAAGGCCGTGGACGATCTCATTGCCCAGGGCTACGAGGCGTGGGAGCACGCAGTGGGTGAGGAAGGCTAGTTCGGCCACATGGTGTGGACGCGCTAGGATAGACCTCGGACTTTATACGGAAAGGCAGTCAATGGGCTCGGTCATCAAGAAGCGCCGCGCGCGCATGGCGAAGAAGAAGCACCGCAAGAGGCTTCGCAAGACTCGCCACCAGCGTCGCAACAAGAAGTAAGCGACCTGACAGGGCCCGGTTCTGCCGGGCCATTGTCGTCTCTAGGGGCAGGATCATGGAACCGCGGGTTGTCATTTACACGCGCCAGGGGTGCCATCTGTGCGATGTGGCCAGCGCCGTCGTCGAGCAGGTGTGCGCCGAGATGGGCGAGGACTTCATCGCCATCGATATCGATTCGGAGCCCACGCTGGCGAGCCGCTATTCCGACGACGTCCCGGTGGTCTCCGTGGACGGCGCACTGGTGGGCCGGTGGCGGGTCCAGGAGCGTGAACTGAAGAGGGCGTTGAAGAAGCGGCGGCGCCGGGTATAGTTGAATGATCAACTGTACGGGTTGACTGTTCGACAGGAGAAGTGATGGGCACCCGCTGGCTCTCAGAGTCCGATCAGGTCGTGTGGCGCCACTACCTGCGCGCCACGATGGAGGTGCGCGAGGGCCTCGAGCGTGACCTGCTCGCCGAGAACGATCTCTCCCTGAACGAGTACGAGGTGCTCGTGGTGCTCTCCGAGCAGCCGAATCACCGGATCCGCATGGCCACGCTGGCGGACGAACTGGTCAACTCCCGCTCCCGCCTCTCGCACACCGTGGGGCGCATGGAGCGGCGCGGGCTGGTGGAGCGATCCTCCTGCGCGCAGGACGGCCGCGGCGTTTTCTGCCGGCTCACGGACGCCGGGTTCGAGGCGCTGGAGGCCGCCGCACCCCATCACGTCGAGTCCGTGCGCCGCCACATCTTCGATCGGCTCACGCCGGAGGACGTCGAGTGTCTGGGCAAAGTCCTCTCGAAGCTCGGGAATCTGAAAGACTAGCGGCATGTATTCGACCGTCCACGTGATGCGCCACGGCGAGGTGCACAACCCCGAGGGCATTCTCTACGGTCGCATGCCCGGATACCGGCTCTCCGAACGCGGGAACGCGATGGCCCACCGTGTTGCCGAGGTCCTGGCCGACGGCGATCACGATCTTCGCGCTGTTGTGGCAAGCCCGCTGCAACGCGCCCAGGAGTCCGCGCTGCCCTCGGCCGAGGCGTTCGGGTTGGAGCTCCAGACGAACCCGGACCTGATCGAGGCCGGCAACTCCTTCGAAGGATTCGCCGTGAATCGCAAGCTCGCCGAGCTGGCGTTGCCGCGTTACTGGCACCGTTACGTCAATCCGTTCGAGCCGTCGTGGGGCGAACCCTACTCGCAGATCCAGCGGCGCATGACCCGAGCGGTCCGCTCCTGCCTGGACCTCATCCCAGAGGGCGGCGAGGTCCTCGCCGTCTCGCATCAACTCCCGATCTGGACGCTGCGGCGCTTCCTCGATCTCAAGCCGCTCGCGCACGATCCGCGCCGCCGCGAGTGCGCCCTCGCGTCCCTCACCTCGCTCACGTTCGATCATCGCCGCCTCGTGGCACTCACGTACTGGGAGCCTGCCGCGGACCTCGTCTCGCGGGCTGCCGATATGGTTCCGGGAACCTCTGCGGCCCACACCGCCGGCAGATGAGCAGCCCCGGCGTCCAGGGCGTGCCCAATCCCGTCATCCTGCGCGTACCTACGCCCGTCATCCTGCGCGTACCTACGCCCGTCATCCTGCGCGAAGTCGCAGGACCCAGGACGCCTCGGTTCGGTGAGGATCTGGATTCTGGATCCTGCGACTCCGGGCTGCGCCCTGCGCGCAGGATGACGAATGGTGGCGGCGCGTCCGCGCGCAGGCTGGTGCTGGCGCTGATCGCGATGCTCGCGTTGCTCGCCGCCTGCACGCCTCCCACGGTCGAATCCGCCGGCGCCGGATACACGGCGGGGGATGGCTCCTACACCGCCTGGGAGATCGCCGATCGGGGCGAGCCCGTGGACCTCGCCGGGACCACCTTCCAAGGGGACGAGGTGGATCTGGCCGATTGGCGCGGGGACGTGGTGGTCATCAACTTCTGGTACGCCGGCTGCCCGCCCTGCCGGGCCGAGGCGCCGGATCTCGCCGCGATCTACGCGGATTACCCGGACGTGCACATGCTCGGCATCAATCCGCGCGACGACGCCGGCACGGCCGAGGCCTTCGAACGCACCTTCGAGGTGCCGTTCCCGAGCCTCTGGGACCGGGACGCCGCGGGCGTGGCCGCCATGCAAGGCGTGGTGCCGCTGCAGGCGATGCCCACCACGGTGGTGCTCGACGGCGAGGGGCGGGTGGCAGCCCGCATCCTCGGCCAGGTGAACCCCACGATCCTGCGCGGACTAATCGACGACGTGGCGGCGGAGGCGTGAGCGATCCCGGAGCCCTCGTCACGAGCGGGCCACTCCTTGCGGCGCTCGGCGTGGCGCTGCTGGCGGGACTCGTCTCCTTCGCGTCGCCGTGCGTACTACCGCTCGTTCCCGGGTACGTGGGATACCTCGGCGGGGTCTCTGGGCTCGGCCGCGAGAAGAGCTCCGGGCCCAATGTGGGGCGCGTGGCACTCGGATCCATCCTGTTCGTGCTCGGGTTCACGGTGGTATTCGTGACGTTCGGGGTCGCCTTCGCCGCGGCCGGCGCGCGGCTCGCGCCATACCTGGACGTGATCATGCGCGTGGCCGGCGTGATCGTGATCGTGATGGGACTGGCCTTCCTCGGCTACGTCCCCTTCCTCCAGAAGGAGGCACGCTTCCACGCCACCCCGCGGTTCGGGCTGATCGGCGCACCGCTCCTTGGCGCCACCTTCGCCCTCGGCTGGACCCCGTGCATGGGCCCCACCCTTGCGGCAGTGCTCTCGCTCGCGCTTGGTGGCGCAGATCCCTCGCGTGGCGCGCTCCTGGCCTTCGCGTACTGCATCGGCCTCGGTGCCCCGTTCATCGCGCTCGCGCTCGTGTTCGCGCGCACCTCACGCACGTGGGGGTGGCTGGCCACTCACCGCACCACCATCACGAAGGTGGGAGGAGCGCTCCTCATCGTCGTCGGGCTGTTGCTGGTGACGGGGCTGTGGGGCACGCTGACCGCGCACCTGCAAGGGTGGATCGGCTCCACCACCACGGTGCTGTGATGGTCTGGCTACGGTGGGGGTGGCGGCAGCTCACCTCGATGCGCGTGGCGCTGCTGCTCTTGCTGTTGCTGGCGCTCGCGGCGCTGCCCGGTTCGCTGGTGCCGCAGCGCGCGCACGATCCGGCCGGGGTCACCCGCATCCTCACGGAGACGCCCACGATCGGGCTGTGGCTGGACCGGTTCGGCTTCTTCAGCGTGTATTCCTCGCCGTGGTTCATGGCCGTGTACTCGCTGCTGTTCATCTCGCTGATCGGCTGCATCATCCCGCGCATCACGCTGCACCTGAAGGCGCTCCGGGCCGCCCCACCGCGCGTGCCCTCGCGCCTCACGCGCTTCCCGGAGCGGCGCAGCTTCACCACCGATTCCGAGCCTGAGGAGGTGTTCGCGGCGGTGCGTGCCGCAGCGCGGCCCTGGTATCGGGTCGCGGTCACCAAGGACGGCCTTTCCGCCGAGCGCGGGTACATCCGCGAAAGCGGCAACATCCTCTTCCACGTGGCGCTGATCGGGGTGCTCCTTACTTTTGCCTGGGGCCAACTCGTGAGCTACTCGGCGCAGGTGGTGGTGGTGGAGGGCGAATCGTTCGCGAACTCGGTGGTGGACTTCGACGTCTACGAGCCGGGAGCCCTCGTTTCCCCCTCCTCTCTGGATCCCTTCCGCGTGCGGCTCGAGCAGCTCGATACGCTCTTCGCGGCCTCCGGGGCGCCCGAGGGATTCACCGCTCACGTGACGGTCACGGGATCCGATGGGTCGTCGTCGGCCAAGGAAATCCGCCCGAACCAGCCGATCCGCATGGGGGGCACATCCGTGTTCCTCTCGGGCAACGGCTACGCGCCGCGCATCGAGGTGCGGGACGCCGATGGCAACCTGGCCTTCGCCGGCGCGGTGCCCTTCCTGCCCCAGGACACCACCTACCTGTCCGACGGCGTGATCAAGGTTCCCGATGTGACGAGCGGCGTGCAGCTTGGTTTCGCCGGGCAACTGCTGCCCACCGCGTGGGATGACGGCGAGACCCTCATGTCCGTGCATCCGTCCGCGACGAGCCCGCTCCTGCTGCTGCAATTGTGGACGGGGGATTTGGGGCTCGACGACGGCGTGCCCCAAAACGTCTACCGGCTGAACACGGATGCGATGGAGCGGGTGGAAGGCCCCGATGGCGAGCCGCTGCTCATCGCCATGGCGCCGTGGGACACGGTGGAGTTGCCGGACGGGCTCGGTTCGATCACGTTCGTGGATATGCCGAAGTTTGCCTCGGTGGACGTGCGTCACGATCCCACGCTCGGCTGGCTGCTCGGCGTGACGAGCGCGGCGATCATCGGAATGATGGCGTCACTCTTCACCCCCCGCCGACGCCTCTGGGTGAAGTGCGTGCCGCTTCCCGATGGCGGCAGTGCGGTGGAGGCTGCGGGGCTCTCGCGCGGCACGGATGCGGGTCTTGGGGCAGACTTGGACACAGCATTGGCGGGTGTGGTGCGCCGGAAGGAGCCCGATGAACAACCTTGAGCAGCTCTCACTGCTGACGATCTACGCGGCGATGGCCAGTTACGTGGTGGCGCTGCTCGCCTTCTCGGTGGACGTTTCCTCGTTGCGGGCACTGCGTGACGAGCACGGCCAGGTGATCAAGCGTGCGCCCCGCGCGAAGGCGAACGCGGTCGATTCCGCGCAGAGCGGGGATACGCTCGTGGAGTCCCCGCCCGAGGCGCCGGCTTCCCCCGAGATCCCGCGCGGTAAGGCCATCGGGATCGCCACCTCGACTCTGTGGCTGGGATTCTTCTTCCACCTGATCGGCGTGGTCACCCGCGGGTTCGCGGCAGGGCACGTGCCGTGGTCGAACATGTACGAGATCACGATCACCGCCTCCGCCGTCGTGGTGGGCATCTACCTGTGGCTTGACCGGAAGCAATCGATGCGATTCATCGGCGTTCTGCTCGTGCTGCCGGTGATCCTTGCGCTGGGCGCCGCTGTCGTGGTCTTCTACCGTGCTGTGGAAGGGCTCGCCCCGATCCTCGATCACTACTGGCTCGTGATCCATGTGTCGCTGGCGATCGCCGCGATCGCTGTGCTGGCGATCGCCGCCATTCTCGCCCTCCTCCAGTTGACCATCTCCAGCGGCTGGGCCTCCGAGAACCGGTTGCTCTCGTATCTGCCTGACGCCGATTTCCTCGAGCGCCTCTCGTACCGCTTCACTGCCGTGGGCTTCGTGCTGTGGACGTTCACGCTCGTTGCCGGAGCGATCTGGGCGAACGAGGCGTGGAGCCGACCGTGGGGCTGGGACGCCAAAGAGGTCTGGACCTTCGTGATCTGGGTGATCTACGCGGCGTATCTGCACGCGCGTGCCACGCGCGGGTGGGATGGGCGGCGCGCCGCGATCCTCGTGCTGATCGGATTCATGGCGGTGGTTGCCAACATGACCGTGGTCAATTACTTTCTCAACACCAAGCACGGCTACGCCGGCTAGTCACGAATCGCCGGCGTCGCTCTCTTCTGCGGCCTTGCGTTCCTTCTCGGCCTTCATCCGCTCGTGGTGGGCTTTGCGTGCCTGCCAGTCGAGGTCCGCGAGGAACTGGGGATCGTCGTCGGGAGCCGTGGGGCCTTTCGGACGCCGGAGCGCCCCACCGGGGGCGATCCCACGGAAACGCGAGACCAGGAGCCACGCAGCGGCGCCAACAACGGGCACCAGAATAATCAGGGCGATCCACGCTCCGCGCGGCAGGCCAGGAGGCATCTCGTACTTGGGCGTGCGGATGCAATCCACCAGCGCGAATATGATCAGCGCGAGGAGCAGCACGATAGGCAAGATGCGGGCCATGCGCCCATTCTAGATGGTGTGGCAGCCGTTAGCCTTTGCTGTCCGTGTGATCCCGGTTGGTCCGCGAGGCTAGAATGGGCGCTCGTGGCCACAATCTCAGACTGGATCGAGGGTGCACGCCCCCGCACGTTGCCCGCGGCGGCCGCGCCTGTGATCTTGGGCACGGCGAGCGCTTACGCGCTGGGATCCGCGTCCATAGGGCGTGCGTTGCTCGCAGGTGGGGTGGCCCTCGCACTTCAGATCGGCGTCAATTTCGCGAACGATTACTCCGACGGCGTGCGCGGCACGGACGATTTGCGGACCGGGCCGCCGCGGCTCACCGGGGGAGGAAAGACCTCGCCGCGCCGGGTGAAGGCTGCGGCGTTCGCGAGCTTCGGGCTCGCGGGGGTGCTCGGGTTCGCCCTCGTGGCACTGACTGGGCAGTGGTGGCTGCTCGCGCTCGGGGCGCTGGCAGTGGTGGCCGCGTGGTTCTACACCGGCGGCGCGCGGCCCTACGGCTACATGGGGCTCGGTGAAGTGTTCGTCTTCGTGTTCTTCGGCCTCATGGCCACCCTCGGAACCACCTATACGCAGGCCGGGCGCGTGGACGGCGCCACGTGGCTCGGGGCGATCGGGATCGGGCTCATCGCCTGCGCGCTGCTGATGGTCAACAACATCAGGGACATCCCCACGGACACAGAGGC
>JAKDIE010000309.1 GCA_030450655.1 Ruaniaceae bacterium | reverse complement strand
GCGCCCACGTCACTGGCCGGGGCATCCGCCTTCCCCGATGCCGTGCCCACCGTGACGCCCGGAGTCGATGCCGTGCCCGGCAAGAAGATCCTGCTCGCTGCGCCGCGCGGGTATTGCGCGGGTGTGGATCGGGCGGTCGACGCCGTCGAGAAAGCCCTTGAGCACTACGGCGCACCTGTGTATGTGCGCAAGGAGATCGTCCACAACAAGTTCGTGGTGGAAACGCTGAGCAAGCGGGGGGCGATCTTCGTGCAGGAGACGGATGAGGTTCCAGAAGGTGCGCGCGTGGTGTTCTCGGCGCACGGGGTCTCGCCCGAGGTCCATGCGCAGGCCGCACGCCGCAATCTCGCAACGATCGATGCCACGTGCCCGCTCGTCACAAAGGTCCACAAGGAGGCCGTGCGTTTCGCCTCCCAGGACTACGACATTCTTCTCATCGGCCACGCCGGTCACGAAGAGGTCGAGGGGACGCAGGGTGAGGCACCCGATCACATCCAGGTGGTGAACGGCCCGCATGAGGTGGACCAGGTTCAGGTGCGCGATCCGAACAAGATCATCTGGATCTCGCAGACAACTCTCTCCGTGGACGAGGCGTACGAGACGGTCGAACTGCTGCGCAAGAGGTTCCCGAATCTGCAGGATCCGCCGAGCGATGACATCTGTTACGCGACCCAAAATCGTCAGGTCGCAATCAAGAAGTTGGCGCCGCGTGCGGACGTGGTGATCGTGGTCGGCTCTGCGAATTCGTCGAACTCCGTGCGGCTGGTGGAGGTGGCGCTGGAGGCTGGCGCGGGTGCCTCGTATCGCGTGGATAAGGCCGACGAGGTCCGGCCAGAATGGCTCGAAGGCGCCACTACGGTGGGGCTTTCCTCGGGAGCATCGGTGCCGGAAATCCTCGTGCGGGACGTTGTCACAAGGCTTGGGGAGTTCGGCTTCGGCGAGGTCGAAGAAGTTCGCACGGCGACCGAGGACATCATGTTCTCGCTGCCGAAGAACCTGCGCGCCGATCTCAAGGCAGCGGGACAGACCCCGGATCGGCCTCACCGCGTGAGGGAAGAGAGATCCCCGCTAGGAGAGCGGAAGCCGTGAGGCTGGAGTCGACACGACCGCGTCAACTCCGCGTCGCTCCGAGCACTCAGCGTGGGCTCTAATGCCCCGCGTCTGAGTCTTGGTTGATCAACTCAGATGCCGTGATCTCGCGGATCTGCTTCTCAGCGGGCGGCGCCTCGATCTGTGTGTCGAGTTGCAGGAGAGCCGAGAAGCGACGGGCCTCGGGGAGGACGTTGCGTTCGAGCGACCCCACCGTCTTGTTGTACGTGTCGCTCGCCGAATCAATTGCTTTGCCGAGGCGCGCGAGGTGACCGCCCATCACCGAGAACCGCTTGTAGAGTTCCTTCCCGCTTTCGAGCACCTGTTGCGCGTTCTCGGCGAGAGCCTCAGCCTTCCACGTGTGCGCCACAGTGCGCAGCATCGCAACGAGCACGGTGGGGGTGGCGATGATGACGCCGGCCGCGTACGCATCGGTCTGCAGGTGAGGATCCTGCTCGATCGCCACTTGGAGGAAGGACTCCGCGGGCAGGAACAGGACCGAGAAATCGATCGCTGAACCGAACTGCTCGCGGTACGCCTTCGAGCTCAGTTCCTTCACACGGTTGCGGACGTTCTTCGCGTGGCGCTGGGCGTGATGCTCGGCGTTTGCCGGGTCGGTCTCGATATCGAGGATCGCATCGAGCGGCGCCTTCGCGTCCACGATGATCTTGCGCCCTCCGGAGAGTGTCACGATCATGTCCGGGCGGAGCCGGTTCCCATCCGCAGTAGTCTCGGAGCTTTGTTCAGTGAAGTCGATTCCGTTCACGAGACCGGACACCTCGACCACGCGCCGCAGGTGTAGCTCACCCCAACGCCCGCGCACCTCCGGCCTGCGCAACGCCGAGCGGAGAGACTCCGTGCTCTTGCCCAACTCCTCGGATCTGTTGATCATTTGCCGGATCTGCTCAGAGAGAGCGGCTTGAGTCTGAACCCGCAGCTTTTCCGCCTCGCTCGTGCTCGATTCGACCTTGCTCAAGGTCTCCTTCATCGGCTCCACGAGGCTACGGAACGCCTGCTCGCGCTTTTCGAGTTCAGCGGTGGATTCCTTCTGCGAACGCTTCAGCCGCTCGTCCGCTACATCGAGGAAACGCTGATTGTTCCGGGCCAAGGCCTCGCCAGCCAGCGCCTCGAACTGCTC
Organism: Ruaniaceae bacterium; assembly: GCA_030450655.1. Classification (GTDB taxonomy): domain Bacteria; phylum Actinomycetota; class Actinomycetes; order Actinomycetales; family Actinomycetaceae; genus KH17. The sequence continues at coordinate 325 of JAKDIE010000309.1, read as the reverse complement.
ACGGAGCGCGGCGTGATCCGCCTTGATTCGCTCCTGAGACTCCTCATTGTTGGTTCGAATGAGATCCTCGCGCTCCGCGAAGGCGCGCGCCTGCGCCTCGAACTGAGCGGAGTGATCGGCTGCGATTCGATCCATCGCCTCCGCATGGCTGCTCCGAAGCAGACCCTCGCGCTCAGCAAAGGCCTCGGCCCCGCTCTCCAGCTGTGTTTCAAGGCGCGCGATCGCCTGCATATCCGCAGAGCGTTGCGCCGCAGCGCCGCCCCGCGCGAAGTAGATCCCAATGGTGACGCCGAGCCCCGCCCCTAGTAGAAGGCCGATCAATACG
>JAKDIE010000308.1 GCA_030450655.1 Ruaniaceae bacterium | reverse complement strand
ACGCGGGGCGCCCGTAGACCGGGCACCCCGCGTTGTTGGGATGAGTCACACTTGCGTGTGCTGAAACGATTTAGTCGCCGCGCAGGATCGCAAGAATGCGCAGAATCTCCACGTAGAGCCACAGCAGAGTCACCGTGAGCCCGAAGGCCGCGGACCATGCGTACCTCGTCGGCACGCCCTTTGCGATGCCGTCTTCAATCGACTTGAAATCGATCATCAGGGAGAAGGTTGCGAGGAGCACCGCCACGGCGCCAATCGCGAGGCCAAAGCCTCCGGAGCGGAGGCCGAACATTCCGGGCGCCACGTTCGTGAGCATGAGTACGAAGTTCACGAGGGCGAAGCCGAGGTAGGCGAACAGTGCGATGGTCACGAACTTCACGAACTTCGTGTTGACCTTCACGATGCCGGACTTGTAGACACCGAGGGTCACGGCCGCCGTCACGAGCGTGGCCAGTACCGCCTGCATCACAATGCCGGGGAACATGAACTCCAACATCATCGAGAAGGCGCCGAGCATCACGCCCTGAGCCGCGGCGTACGCGAGAATGAGCGGTGGGCTCGGCTCTTTCTTGAACGCGTTCACGAGTCCGAGAACGAGACCGACGATCGCGCCAATGATCATCGCCGGGTACACGAGCGAGGGATTCCCCAGAACGAGCGCCCACGTTCCCGCAGCCGTAAGGACTACGAGGCCGAGGGTCATCGCCGTGCGCATGATGACGTCGTCCATGGTCATTCTGCCCATGTCCACTGGGTGTGCCGGCGGCTGGTTGTACGCGTTTTGAAGTTGCTCCGGGCTCGGGGCAGCTTGCGGATAGGTGGTCCCGTACTGCGTTGTCTGCTGCTGGTAGGGCTGTCTCGGCTGCTCCCCATAGAACTGCGGGGGTTGCGTGGGTGACTGCACCACATGTGATCCGAACGCCTTGTTCAGGGCGGGGTTGCTCATTGGCTCTCCTGGTCGTGGACTCGTGGATCCATCGTATAGGGCACCTCTTTCAACGGGTGCATCGCGTGTTTTGTTCCATGTCCAGTACATCCGTTCACGAGGCCCTACGCTGGATTGATGACGCCCACCGTGAATCTCGTTCCACTTCCCGTGTCCATGACCGCGCCCGCCAGCGATCCACACACCTACGACGACGAGCCATCCGTCACGACCAAACTCGATCCGGGTGCAAGTGAAGGCCCCGAAGGGTACCGGCTGCGCGTGGACGCGGGCGGGGCTCTGATCACAGCGTCTGCACCAGCAGGCCTCTTCTACGGCCGCCAGACCCTCCGGCAGCTCACCTCCCAGCAACCTGGCCGCATCGATGCGCTCGAGATCGTGGACCACCCGCGGTACGCGTACCGCGGCATGATGCTGGACGTGGTGCGGCACTTCCATCCACTCGCCACGGTGAAGGCCGTGATCGACCGCATGGCACTCCTCAAACTGAACCACCTCCACCTTCACCTCACGGACGATCAAGGCTGGCGCATCGAGATCCTCTCGCGCCCGGAGCTCACTGCAAAGGGATCCACGAGCGAGGTGGGCGGCGGCCCCGGCGGTTTCTACACCCAGGACGAGTACCGCGAACTCGTGCAGTATGCGTCGGACCGCTTCATCACGGTGGTCCCCGAGTTCGATATTCCCGGCCACACCCACGCCGTCTCCCTGGCCTACCCGGAGTTGATGGAGAAGCAAGCGATCGATCCGGCCGTCGTCGAGCAGGCTCAGTCCGAAGGATTCGCGCTGCCGGTCTTCGGCGAGCCGTACACGGACTGCGCGGTGGGGCACTCCTCCCTCATGACCTCGAGCCCCGAGGTCTACGAGTTTGTGGCCGACGTCGTCCGGGAACTCGCCGCTCTCACGCCCGGGCCGTATCTCCACCTCGGGGGCGACGAGGCGCACGGAACCAAGGAAGAGGACTTCATCTCGTTCATGGCGCGCGCCTCGCGCATCGCCGCAGCCACGGGCAAGATCCTCATCGGCTGGCACGAGATGGGCACCTGCCGTGACCTGCCGGCCGGCACGGTGGGCCAGTTCTGGGGCCTCACCGATGATGATGGCCGGGCGGGCGTGCCCACCCGCGCATTCGTCGAGAACGGCGGGACGGTGATCCTCTCCCCCGCGGACGCCATCTACCTCGACATGAAGTATGCCCTCGAGGACCCGATCGGCCTGGCGTGGGCCAATGGGCCGACGTCGGCCAAAGACTCCTACGACTGGGAACCGGACACGCTCATCGACGGGATCGGCGGCAACGACGTGCTCGGCATCGAGGCGCCGCTGTGGTGCGAGACGGTGGGCAGCCTCGCGGACATCGACTGGCTCACCTTCCCGCGGGTTGCCTCCGCCGCAGAAATCGCGTGGTCACCGCGCGGTGGGCGCTCGTGGGACGACTTTCGGGGACGCCTCGGCGCCCAGGCGCCCATCTGGCGGAGCGAAGGGATCGGCTTCTTCGAGAGCCCCGAGATCGATTGGACGTAAGCCCGCAGCACTGCGCGGATTTCTACCCTTTGCCATCCTGCGCGCAGTCGCAGGATCCAGGACGCATCCGTGCATCCACCCTTCATCC
>JAKDIE010000307.1 GCA_030450655.1 Ruaniaceae bacterium | reverse complement strand
GCGACGCGAAGGGGCAGCACGTTGCGAACCTGTTGGCGTTCCAGCCCGAGGAGCACATCGCTCAGGTGCTCGCGATCAAGGATTACGAGCAGGCCGATTACCTCGCGCTTGCGACGAAGAGTGGCCTCGTGAAGAAGACCCGGCTCGAGGAGTACGACTCGAACCGCACGGGCGGCGTGATCGCCATCAACCTGCGCGAGGGTGAGGACGGCCCCGACGAGGTGGTCGGTGCGGCGATCGTGAACGCGGATGAGGATCTGCTGCTGGTCTCGCGCCGCGGCATGTCCCTGAGGTTCACGGCTGACGATGCGCAGCTGCGCCCGATGGGCCGGGCCACCTCGGGTGTGCGGGGCATGGCGTTCCGCGCTGGAGACTCTCTGTTGACGATGGAGAAGGTGCTGCCCGAGTCCGATCTGTTCGTGGTCACGGAGGGCGGCTTTGCCAAGCGCACCGCCGTCACCGAATACCGTGTGCAGGGCCGTGGCGGCCTTGGCATCAAGGTGGCGAACGTGGTCGAGTCCCGCGGCGATCTCGTGGGCGCACTGATCCTCGAGACGGGGCAGGACGTGCTCGTGATCATGGAGAAGGGCAAGATCGTACGCTCCTCGATGGATCAGGTGAACCGCACGGGTCGCAATACGCAAGGCGTCACCTTCGCCAAGCCCGATGACGGGGACAGGATCATCGCTGTCGCCCGGAACGTGGAGGACGAGGACGCCGATGCTGGGCCAACTGAGGTGGGCCCTGACGTAGAATCTGACGGAGCCACATCGGCAGAGGAGAACTAATGAGCAACGACGCACCACCGCCTCCCCCGGAGGATCGGCCGGATTCCGAGGGCGAAAGCGCTGGGGAACCAACGGTAGCTGTGCCCTCGTGGGCGCCGGCTCAGGCGGCGGGAGTTGTGGGCGGCGCTACTGACGCTGCCGCCGCTGCCGCCGCTGCCGTTGGGGCGCAGCAGGCTGCGACCACAGCGGCAGATGCGCCTACTCGCGCCGTTCCGGCATCGTCATTCGACGCGGACGTCCTCTCGGGTGACGCCCCAACGCGGGCAGTTCCTGCGCCCACGGCGCCTGTTGCCGTGGCAGAGCGCCCACAGTTGCGTCCGAGTGCGCCGCCCGCCGCCGTGGGCGTGAGGCGAGTGCGCCTCTCGATCTCGCGGGTGGACCCGTGGTCCGTGATGAAGCTGGCGTTCCTGCTTTCCGTGGCGATCGGCATCATGATCGTGGTGGGGGCGGCGCTCGTGTGGGGCGTGCTGGACTCGATGGAGGTCTTCGGCAAGATCGAGGACCTGTTGACCGAACTGCGCGTCCCCGCGCTGCTCCAACTCATGGACTTCGCGCACTTCGACAGCGTGATCTCGATCGCCACCCTCATCGCGGTGCTGGACATCGTGCTGCTGACGGCGCTCGCCACCATCATGGCGCTGCTGTACAACATCACGGCGGCGCTCGTGGGTGGCGTGCACCTCACGATGGTTGACGAGTGAGGGCGATCGCACACCCCACGAGTTTGAGTCCTCACGCCGTTCCGATGTAGGCTTTCCTGGCGCCGCATGGCGCGGTTCGGGCCTATAGCTCAGTCGGTTAGAGCGCTTCCCTGATAAGGAAGAGGTCCCGCGTTCAAGTCGCGGTAGGCCCACTCGATATGAAGAGGAGTTGATCATGAAGAAGCTCGTCCTACTCGCCCTCGCGGCGGCGGCCGGTTGGTTCGTCTGGTCCAAGATTGAGCAGGAGCGCTCGGACCGCGAACTCTGGGCCGAGGTCACTGATTCATTCGGCGAGACTCCCGAGTCGTATCGCCCATAGGTTTCCGCACTGCGCGCACCACCGTGCAGGCGGAATTGAGGCCGGGGCCCGAAACCCACAAGGTTCGGACCCCGGCCTTTTACGTGCCCGAGGATCGCCGTCGGCAGGAGAACGTCACATCGCGGCTGCCACATGCTCCCGACGGCGTTCGGTACAGTTGTGGTGTAAACGAAGGGGTGTTGATGGATCGGGAACGCAGGAAGCGGCGGCAGGCGCTGGTCGCCTGGGTGGCGATTGGCGCGCTGGTGGGTGTGCCGCTGCTGAGCGTGGTTTTCTCTGGCCTCTGAGGCTTGCTAAGATTCCCCACGTGCCTTCCACGAGGGGCCATGGCGCAATTGGTAGCGCACCTGCTTTGCAAGCAGGGGGTTACGGGTTCGAGTCCCGTTGGCTCCACCCAAAGCGCCTTACGGGAACACGCTACATCAGTAGATGTTGAGTGTTCCCGTTCGGTCTTCTTGCCTCCGGCGGCTTCGGTGACGATGGTCGCGAACGGCTCCGCCAGATGAGGGCGTAGTTCCTCGTCTTCGGTGATTTCAAATCGTGTGTAGAACGCCTGGTTCGCCAGCCGCCGGTCGGAGTCGCCGGAGTGCGCGTAGGCGCGGTGCGCGTTGGTGAGCAGGCGCAGACTGTCGTGCAGGAACGCCCGGGCTCCCGCATGTTTCTCGTCGTGCTCACTGAGGCGTTGCTCAATATCAGCGAGGCCCGTGCGGATGCGGTCTTGATGCCGTTTGAGCGTCGGCAAGTCGATCGCG
>JAKDIE010000306.1 GCA_030450655.1 Ruaniaceae bacterium | reverse complement strand
TGATCGATCACGGCCCCGGCATCTCCGCGGATCGCCGGGATGGCGTCTTCGTGCCATTTCAGCGGCGTGGCGATATCGATAACACCAGCGGGCTCGGGCTCGGACTCGCGCTCTCGCGGGGCTTCGGCGAGGTGATGAACGGGACCCTCACACCGCACGACACCCCAGGAGGGGGCCTCACCATGGTGGTCTCGCTCCCCACACGGCCCACAGGAGGTGCACGGTGAAGATCCTGATTGCCGACGACGACCCCCAGCTGCTGCGCGCTCTGCGGATCACCCTGTCCGTGAAGGGGTACGGCGTCGTCACGGCGGCAAACGGCGCGCAAGCGATCTCCGTTGCCGTCGATGAGCGGCCCGATGTGTACCTGCTCGATCTGGGGATGCCGGGACTTGATGGCATCGAGGTTATTCACGCGATCCGAGGATGGTCCGAGGCGCCGATCCTCGTGGTCTCGGGACGCGCGGGCTCCGCGGACAAGGTGGATGCCCTCGATGCCGGCGCGGACGATTACGTCACCAAGCCCTTCTCGATTGACGAGCTCCTCGCGCGGATCCGCGCCGTGACGCGCCGCATGCCCCAACAGGAGGCGCTGCCCTCCGTTCGCCTGGGCGAGATTACGATCGATCTGGCGGCGCGCACTGTCACGGACGAATCGCGCCGCGGCCAGCCGCGCACCATCCGCCTTACCCCCACCGAGTGGCAGGTCATCGAACTGCTGATCCGCAACGCCGGAAAGCTCGTCACGCGGCAGACGATCCTCACACACATTTGGGGGACCGAGCACGCCCGGGACACCGGGTACCTGCGCCTGTACCTCTCACAGTTGAGGAAGAAGCTCGAGCCGGATCCGAGCGAGCCACGGTACCTTCTCACCGAGCCCGGTATGGGCTACCGCCTGCGCCTTGAGGGCTAGATCGTCTCCAGGGCGGCGGCCAGGTCCGCGATGATGTCCTCCGGATTCTCCAGGCCCATCGAGAAGCGCAGGATCCCGTTCGATTTGTAGACGTCCGCGAACTCCACCGCGTGGGCGTCCTCGAGGCTGAGGTGCACGATCAGCGATTCGTCGTGGCCCAGCGAGACCGCCGAGGTCACGAGGCGCAACTTCGAGACGAACTCACTCTGTGTTGCCTGGGTTCCCTCGAGACAGAACGCGATGGTGCCGCCAAAGCCGTGGGGAAGCTGACGCGCAGCGAGTTCATGCTGCGGGTGGCTCGGCAGGCCCGGATAGTCAACGTGCGCGATTTTTGGATGCGCCTCCAAGAACTCGGCGATCTGCTGCGTGGCTGCGGCGATGTGCCGCAGGCGCAATGGCAGAGTCACGCTGCCACGAGTGATGAGCCAGGCGTTGAATGGGCTGAGCGCCGCGCCCATGTCCACTTGGGCGTCAATACGGATCGGCTCAAGGAGTTCGTGGTTACCGAGCACGGCCCCGCCCATCGCGTCGCCATGCCCGTTGATGTACTTGGTGAGGGAATGCTGCACGATGTCCGCGCCGTGCTCAAGTGGGCGGAACCAGCCGGGGGGCGTGTAGGTCGAGTCCACGGAGAAGATCGCCCCGGCGTCGTGCGCAATCGCCGCCAACGCGTCGATGTCCTGGACGCGATTCACGGGATTCGCGAGCACCTCGCAGTGCACGAGCTTCGTGGTGGGGCGGATCGCGGCTCGCACGGCCGCGAGGTCCGAGGTGTCCACGAAGGTTGTCTGGATGCCGTACTTAGTGGGCAGCAGCCCCTCGAGAATGCGGCGCAGCGCGTTGTAGCCGATGTTCGTGCAGACCACGTGATCGCCGCTCTTCAGCGTGGTGAAGAAGACGGCGTACATCGCCGCCACGCCGGTGGCGAACACCACGCATTCTTCGGCGCCCTCGAGGGCGGCCAGCCGCTTCTCGAGGCCATTTTGGTTGACGCCGGTATTGCGCTGGTACAGGAACTGATCCGGTGCGTGCCAATCGAGCGCCGGGGCGTCGTAGGGCAACTCGTAGGAGTTAGCCATCACGATCGGCGTGCGCACCGCGGTGCCCATGCGCGAGCCCATATGGACGTTGCCCACGTGCACGGCGGCGCTCTCGAAGCTGAGACTAGCCGCGTTCTCCCGGTCCGGTTGTGTCATGGCCACAGCATAAAGGCACGCGGCGCAGGCCCGCGGAGGCGTCCGGAAAAGGGAAGCGCTACGAGCCGATCTGGCCCGCCACCCACGCGACGGCCGTGCGCAGGTAGTCCTCGCGGACCTCGCGTCGAGACAGTGCGATATCGTGCGCCGCGCCGGGGAAGATTCGGGTCGTGACGTCGCCGCCGAGCCGATCGGCGAGTCGCCACATGTCCGCGGGGTTCAGTACCACGTCGCAACTGGCGAGCTCTTCGGGTGTGGGATCCACGGGGTGACCGGCCTTGCCGGAGGTGCACAACAGGATGGGCACGGTGATACCGAGCCCGCTGCGCAGTTCCGCCTGCAGCGTGAAGACGGACTTCAGGAATCCGGCACGGGCGGGCATCTCGTCCAGCACCTTCCACTCCTCGCTGAAGTCCCATTCGCCGCCGTAGGCGCGGTGCAGGAAGCGGCC
>JAKDIE010000305.1 GCA_030450655.1 Ruaniaceae bacterium | reverse complement strand
ATGGGGAACACCGACCTGATCAGGTCCACGTTCTCGCCGCCGAGCACGATCGCCGAGCCGATACCCACGTCGCCGGAAACGTAGAGGAACGTGCCGTTGGTGCGCGGCCGGCCTGGCGCGTGGAACGCGGCGGCGTAGCCCTGCGCGTTTGCATCGTTCATCACGTCCAACTCGATGCCCAGGATCTCGGCCGGGCGCACGCGCTTCCAGCCAAGGTTTGGGGCGATCAGGACGGTGCCGGTGGTGACGTCCACGAGCCCTGGGACCCCGAGGATTGTGCCGACGGTCGTGTACTCCGCGAGTTCCGCCTGGAGCCGTGCAATGTGTGGGGCGATCTGCGCGAGGGCTTCGGTTGGCTCCGAATCGTGGGCCTCGTACTCTTCGCGGAACTGCGAGACCACCGTGCCGTCCAGCGCGATCGCCTTGCCCGCCACGTAATCGACGTTGAGTTCGAGGCCCACGCCCACGAATCGCTTGGATGAAAGCGCGAGCGGGGTGGCGGGGCGGCCGGGACCGCTTGGGCCGGTATTGCCAAGCTCGGTGACGAAGTGTGCGTCGAGAAGTTCTTGCACGAGGCGCGAGACCGTGGCGCGAGTGAGACCGGTGCGCTGTGCGATGGCGGCGCGGGAGAGTTCTCCGTGCGCGGCGAGCGTGCGCAGCACGATTCCAAGGTTGTGATCGCGAAGGGTCGATTGGCGTGCGGCGGGCGTGGTGGGTCCGCCTCGAGCTTCTACGGTCATGTGTTGACGATACCTCAAAACCGCTGTAAGTTTTACGAGAAAACAAACTCGAGGAGGAGGCACCATGATCCCAACACCAACGCCCGCTGACAGGTTCACCTTCGGACTGTGGACTGTGGGCTGGCCCGCAGCCGATCCGTTCGGCGTGGCGACACGCGAAACGCTTGCCCCGTGGGACTACGTCACCAAGCTCGCTGAGCTCGGCGCGTGGGGTGTCACGTTCCACGACAATGACGTAGAGCCGTTTGGTGCCAGCGATGCCGAGCGCGAAGCTATCTACACCCGCCTGAAGAAGACGGCGGACGAGGTGGGCATCTCGATCCCTATGGTCACCACCAACACGTTCACGCACCCGATCTTCAAGGACGGCGCGTTCACCTCGAACGACCGCTCTGTGCGCCGCTTCGCACTGCGCAAGGTGCTGCGGAACGTGGACAAGGCCGCCGAGCTCGGCGCCGAGACCTTCGTGATGTGGGGCGGGCGCGAGGGCGCCGAGTACGACTCCTCGAAGGACTACAACGCAGCCCTGAGCCGCTACGCGGAGGGCCTCGACACCGTTGCCGGGTACATCAAGGAGAAGGGCTACGGCCTGCGGATCGGCCTCGAGCCGAAGCCGAACGAGCCCCGCGGTGACATTCTCCTGCCCACGGTTGGCCACGCACTTGGACTCATCAGCCGCCTCGAGCACGGCGACATCGTGGGCCTCAACCCCGAGGTGGGCCACGAGCAGATGGCGAACCTGAACTACACGGCGGGCATCGCCCAGGCGCTGTGGCAGGACAAGCTCTTCCACATCGACCTCAACGGCCAGAAGGGCCTGAAGTACGATCAGGACCTCGTGTTCGGGCACGGCGACCTGATCAGCGCATTCTTCACCGTTGACCTCGTCGAGAACGGCTTCCCGAGCGGCGGCCCGAAGTACGATGGCCCGCGCCACTTCGACTACAAGCCCTCGCGCACCGAAGGCCTACAGGGTGTGTGGGATTCCGCCGCCGCCAACATGGAGATGTACCTGATGCTCAAGGAGCGCGCACTGGCGTTCCGTGCGGACCCGCGCGTCCAGGAGGCGCTCACCTACTCGGGCGTCTACGAGCTCGCCGAGCCAACCCTCGGTGACGACGAGTCCCTCGCGGACTTCATGGCAGATCGCAGCGTGTTCGAGGACTTCGACGCCGATGCGGCGGGCGAGCGCAACTACGGCTTCGTGCGCCTCTACCAACTGGCGATGCAACACCTCCTCGGCGCCGTCTAAGAAAGGTTCGTCATCCTGCGCGAAGTCGCAGGATCCAGAAACGCCTAACGAGCGCGAGGTTCCTGGATTCTGCGACTCCGGCTCTGCCTCCGCGCAGAATGACGAGGTCTGAACGCCCACTTGACTCGACAATTAGGAGTACTCATGGCACACACCATCCCGACGACGATGCGCGCGAGCGTTCTGCACGGAGTCCACGACGTGGCGTTGGAAGAGCGTGCAACGCCGCAGCCGGCCGCGGATGAGGTCCTCGTGCGCATCCACTCAGTGGGCGTGTGCGGTTCGGACGTCCACTACTACGAGGAGGGGCGCATCGCGGATTTCGTGGTCGAGAATCCACTCATCTTGGGCCACGAGTGTTCGGGCGTGATCGTCGCCGTCGGGGATGATGTGGATCCGGCGCGGATCGGCCAGCGCGTGGCGATCGAGCCGCAGCGCGCGTGCCGCACGTGCACGTACTGCCGATCGGGGCGCTACAACCTGTGCCCGGAGATGGAGTGCTCCGCACCCCCACCGTTTGACGGTAGCTTCTGCGATTTCGTGACAATCCAGGCCGATTACGCCTTCGAGA
>JAKDIE010000304.1 GCA_030450655.1 Ruaniaceae bacterium | reverse complement strand
GGAATCCCGCGAAGTTCTTGATGCCCGACGACGACGCCCCCACCTGCACTCAATCGGCTAGTGGGGGCACCGTACGGTGTCAGACGCGGCGGCGCTTGGGCGGCCGGCAGCCGTTGTGAGCCTGAGGCGTCACATCGGAGATCGTGCCCACCTCGAGGCCGGTGGCCTGGAGTGAGCGGATGGCGGTCTCGCGGCCGGAGCCGGGGCCCTTCACGAACACGTCGACCTTCTTCACACCGTGCTCCTGCGCGCGGCGCGCGGCCGCCTCGGCGGCGAGCTGAGCGGCGAACGGAGTGGACTTGCGGGATCCCTTGAATCCCACCTGGCCGGAGGACGCCCATGCGAGGACGGCACCGGACGGGTCCGTGATGGAGATGATCGTGTTGTTGAAGGTCGACTTGATGTAAGCGTGACCGTGCGGGACGACCTTCTTTTCCTTGCGACGGCCCTTGCGCTGTGCTGAAGTACGAGTCTTGGGAGGCATGTTGTTCCTTACTTCGCCTTCTTCTTACCGGCAACGGTCTTCTTCGGACCCTTACGCGAACGTGCGTTGGTCTTGGTGCGCTGGCCGTGCACAGGCAGGCCGCGGCGGTGGCGAATCCCCTGGTAGCAGCCGATTTCCACCTTGCGGCGGATATCTGCTGCCACCTCGCGACGAAGGTCACCCTCCACCTTGAGGTTCGCGTTGATGTAATCGCGCAGGGCCACCAGATCGGCGTCGGTCATGTCCTTGACGCGCAGATCTGGCGAAATGCCGGTGGCAACCAGGGCCGCCGAGGCACTCGTACGGCCCACGCCGTAAATGTAGGTGAGCGCGATCTCGATGCGCTTATCGCGCGGGAGATCCACTCCAACTAGACGTGCCAATGTTCGTCTCTTTCTTCGAGTCGAAGGTATTCTCGCTCAGCTTCCCGCTGTAGTGCGGGCCCCAGCCTCCGAACCGGGGGTTGCACGATGCCGTTGGCATCGTGCTGCTGGCGAGTGTGCGCCGGGGCTAGCCCTGGCGCTGCTTGTGGCGGGCGTTCTCGCAAATGACCATCACACGACCGTTGCGGCGGATGATCTTGCACTTGTCGCAGATCTTCTTCACGCTCGGCTTGACCTTCATATGGATTACGTCCTTCTTACTTGTATCGGTAGACGATACGGCCACGGCTTAGGTCATACGGACTCAGCTCAACGACCACGCGATCCTCCGGGAGGATGCGGATGTAGTGCTGACGCATCTTGCCGGAGATGTGTGCGAGCACCAGGTGCCCGTTCTCCAACTCAACGCGGAACATCGCGTTAGGTAGCGCTTCAGTCACGCTGCCCTCGACCTCGATGACGCCGTCCTTTTTGGCCATATCCTCCACAAACTTTCGTCCGCGTGTATCCGCGGCTCATGTCGCCTGAATCTGCGTCCTGTAAGGACACATCCAACGGACAATGTTACGGCATCATACCGCCTCACCGAAACCACCAGAAGGGTGACCCGTCTCTCACCTGGTCCCGCATGCCGCACACGCCGTCAGCCAGCGCCCACACGCAGCGACGCAGTGGTGCCTCAGTTGGGGATCTCGGCGGGCACGAGGCCGAAACGGGCGAGGCCGGCGGCACCGCCGTCGAGCGCCGTCAGCACGCGCACGCCGTCGGGCAGGATCGCCACGGTGTGCTCCCACTGGCTCGCGCGGGAGCCATCGTTCGTGACCACCGTCCAGTCATCCGCCAGCACGCTGGACTCGGAACTGCCCCAGGTGAGCATCGGTTCGACGGCGAACACCATGCCCGGCCGCACTCGCACCCCACGTTCGCGGGTGCGGAAGTTCCGTACCTCGGGCGCCTCGTGCATCGCCGTGCCGATCCCGTGGCCCACGTAATCGCGCACGATATCGAGCGGGTATTCGGGGTGCGCCTCGACCACCGATTCCACGGCATCGCCCACAACCCCCAGGTGCCGCCCGTCCGCGAGGGCCGCGAGGGCGGACCACAGGGCCGTCTCGGTCACGGAGCTCAGCGACTCGGACTCGGGCGGGGTGGGAGGCACGATCGCCGTGAACGCACTATCGCCGTGCCAGCGCCGGCCATCGGCGCCCTCCACGGAGCAGCCGCCATCGATCGAGATGATGTCCCCCGGCTCGAGCACGCGCCCGCCGGGGATCCCATGCACGATCTCCTCGTTCACCGAGGCGCAGATCACCGCAGGGTAGTCGTAGTAGCCCTTGAAGTTGGAAAGCCCGCCCGCCGAGTCCAGGAACGCCTCGGCGATCGCGTCAAGCTCACCAGTGGTCACGCCGGCGCGAATCTCGGCGCGCACGGCCGCGAGCATGCCCGCCACGATGTGGCCGGCGCGCTCCATGTCACGAATCTGCTGCCAGGTCTTCACCTGGGATCGCGAACCGAACATCAGACTGCCCCACTTAGCATGCGTTCTGGATCCTGCGACTGCGCGCAGGATGACTCAGGCAGGTTCACCTGGGATCGCGAACCGAACATCAGACTGTCCTCATTAGCATGCGTTCTGGATCCTGCGACTGCGCGCAGGATGACTCAGGCAGGTTCCCGCGTGCGATTGCCAGCATCTACC
>JAKDIE010000041.1 GCA_030450655.1 Ruaniaceae bacterium | reverse complement strand
GCGACGACCTGAACCTTCCCGCTACCCATTCCGATTCGAATGGCGGGCGGGACGCCTACGGCACCTCGAGCACGAGGTATTCGGGCTCCCGCCAGCCGATGCGCACACCAACCGGCTCGACACCCTCGGGCATCGCGATCAGCGCATCGGACCGCCATGTGCGGGGACGCTCGATCGGCGACTCCACGAACTCCCCCGAAAGGGCTTCGACCACGGGCCCAGGAGCCTCCTCTGGCACGCACCGTTGGAGCACGGACGTCACGAAGTAGCCATTCTCGTCCGCAGCCTCGAGGCCCCCTTGGGTGTCATACCTGTTGCCGTCTTCGTCCGTGAGTTCCACGTAGCAGCCGTCGAGTATCTGATCGGGCTCCGCCTCAAACTCCAGCCACACCCTCCACAACACGCCCCCGTCCACCGCCCGCACGCCGTCCAACCGCGGATAGGACAGTACGGAGAGTACCTCCACCTGAACCTCACGATCCCGTTCGACGCCGTCGAAGGCCTGAAAGGTCTGGTGAAACATTCCGATCGGCCCCTCAGCCACGGTGGGCCGGGACCACTCCCACGCCAGGTACAGCGTGAACAGGCGGAAGGATGAGGCCACGATCGCCAACGCGAGGAGCGGGACCAGGGCCCACAACCAGATCCGGTTTCGCCTCCACCAGGTCATCGCGTCACCGCCGTCGTCTCCAGGAGATCGATCTGCGAATCCGTCTGCGCAAACGCCGCTGCCGTGGATGCGTCGATGCCGAGATCCACATCCGCGACGTCGTCACTCGTAGTTACCGAACTCCCCGCAGGGACGCGTAGGCGCGCACCCTCCAGCGCATCGATTGACACCTCGTAGGCGAGCTGGCAGGCCACGGCCATGCGAGGCTGCGTGGGGCCACAGTTGTTCGTGACCGCCTGGCTGCCGCCGAACACGCGCCCATCCGCCGCCACCACCACGGGGTTCGATGCCGCAATCATTCCGGGTTGCCGCACGGGCTCCCACTCGAGATCCACAACAATCCACACGGCGGCCGATTCGGCGATCCTCCCAAAGAGCTTCACGCGCTTGGCCGCCTGCACGTCCGTGATGGTGACGTCCCCTGTGCGAAGATTCGCCGTTTCGCCCACCGTGACGGCGTGGAGGAACGGCCGATCGGTCAAGAGAGCATCCGGCTGCGGCAGGTTGCTCGTGACGAGCGAACCCACGAAGAGGGCCGCCACCACCAGGATGGCGGTGAAGAGCCCGTCGCGCGTGAACTTCATCCGGTCACCTACTCATCCAGAGTTTCGAGGGGCAGCACGTACCGGACGGCGGGCGTGGCGTCACGCCACCCAAAGGAGCCGTCGTTGACGGAACTGCGCCAGGTGTGATCGGACAACGTGAGGGTGATCGTCTCGGGGATCGGCGAGGCGACCTCCTGCTGCCACACGAGCACGATATTCGTGGCGAGATTGGGTTGGAATGTGGCCTGCGAGAGGCTATCGGCCGAGCGCACGACGCTGGGATCGTTGACACGTGGACCCGCTCTTCGTTCCATGAAACGCATGCCCGGAGCGTCGAGGCTCGCACCCTGAGCAAGGATCGCAGAGCTCACGAATCTGGCGGACGTGTTCTCGACGTCCGCTATCACCACGATGTAGCGGTAGCCCTCCTCGGCATAGAACACGCCCTCCAGCTCATCGAATACGCGGGCGCGGGTGGGCGTCACGGCGAATGGTGTAGCTGTGGCAGTCTCCCCCACCTCAACGAGCGTCACATCCTCCACCGTTTCACCGACGGCGTCCCACCCTCCAAAGATTCCCACGATCGAGAGCACTGCGGCGCCAAGAAGCAACCCGATCCGCTGGGGGGTGAAGATGTCCGAGACGTAGCTGTACCATTTCGCCGCGCGCTTCAGTCGCGAGGGCTTCTCGGGGGATTCGGACACGAGATGATCCTAGTGCGAGACGAGCGCTCAATCGTCCCTGTTTCGTTCCTCACGCATGAGGTGCATGATGTCACTGCGGTACTCGTCCACGTACAGCTTCGAGGCATTGACCTGGCCCGTGCGGACACCTGCGCGCGCAGCCATGTGAGCCGAGATCGGGGCGGTGATCAGCTGGAACAGGACCACAAGGACGCACGTCCAGATCACCATGGGCACGCGGACGGTGAGAGCCACGCCCGTCATCAGGAAGATCAGGCCCACCACTTGCGGCTTGGCCGCCGCGTGGAGCCGCGTGAGCAGGTCCGGAAAACGCCGAATCCCAATGGCGGCGATCAACACGAATACTGATCCGATCACGAGGCACACCTCGCCGAGGATCTCTGCAATCTGCGGCCAGTTCATTGTTCCGCCTCCTCTCCCACACCGTCCCGGATGACGTCGAAGTCCACGGCCTCACCGCCATCCAGAGCGTCAACGTCGTGCACTGGCGCCGCGTCGTCGTCGAACTGTTCCTCCTGCTCGAGGATCTGAGCCAACTCTTCGCGGGTGAGGATGCGCTTGTCTTCGCTGGACTCCGCGGCGGCGAAGCGGGCAATCGTCACGGTGGCGATGAAGCCCACGAGGGCGAGAGCGGCGATGATCGGCACCAACTCGCGGCTGCTCCGAGCGACGGTCAGGATCGCCACGCCCTGGATCAGCGCCGCCGTCACCACGTCCATCGCGACCGCACGATCCAGCATGGAAGGGCCCTTCTCCACGCGAGTCAACACGATGAAGACGGAGACGATCACCAACGCAAAGCAGACGGTCATCACAACGTTCATGAGTGACTCCCGCTCATCCGCCAGCCCGGCTGATAACCTGCCTCGATTAGATCCTCCGTGACGGAGAAGGCGCGCATAATCCGCTCCTCCTGCTTGAGGACTGTGCGGCGCATCGCCTCGATCTCACCCTCAGGATCGCTACCGTGCACGTCGAACACGTGCAGATAGATCGCGCCGGTGAGGCGGTGAGCCTCGACGACGACGGAGCCTGGCACGAGCGTGACCATTCCCGCCGTGGTGGCGAGGACTGTATCCGACGCGGAACGCAGTTGAACCCTGATGATCGCGGCCTCGGGGGGATCCTTCCGGAAAACCACGATCGCAACGGAGATTGCTCCCATCAGCGTGTCCCAGAGGAAGCAGAGAACGAGGTGCGCCACCGCCAAGGGCCGCACCGTGGTGCGCGAGGCGACTCGCGGCAGTGGCATCACATAGCTCACGAAGAGGGCGATCAGGACCCCGTTCACCACGTTGCCCCACGTGAACTCGCCCCAGAGGAGCACCCACACGAGGGTGAGCCACACCGTCATCCAGGCAGATGGCAGACGGCGAACGCCCCTAATCTCGGGCTCGGCAGCGGTCTTAGCCATCGTCGCCTCCTTCGCCTACGACGCCGGGATCGGCGGGATTCCACGGGTCGTTGTAGACCGAGGTGATCTGGTCGCCGTCGGGCAGTACCACGGAGACGTAGAGCTGGGCGCGCAGATCGCGGGCCGCGCGATCCGTGTAAGAGACCAGCGGCCCCGCACCAGCCGCCAGCATCAGCGAGATCGCTACGAGGGAACCCGCTGCGGCGGTCATCCGCCGCGGCACGCTCTCGGCTGAGAGCGGCGCGTCACCCTCGGTGCCCATCCAGAACGCCATGTTCCACGCCTTCACCATCGCGTAGAGGGTGAGGAGGGAGGTGACGAGGCCTCCCGCCACCAGCATCCACGCGAGGCCTCCGCCGTCCGCCGCGGAGGCGGTGATCAGGCCGGCCTTGCCGAGGAAGCCGGTCATCGGTGGGATTCCAGCAAGGTTCATCGCCGAGATGAAGAACAGCACGGCCGCCACCGGCATCGCCTTAGCGAGCGAACCGAGCTTACGTAGCGACGTGGTCCCCGTGCGCGCTTCGATCAGGCCCGCCACGAGGAAGAGGGCGGTCTGTGCCGTGATGTGGTGGGCCACGTAGAAGATGGCGGCGGAGAGGCCCGCAGCGGTCGCCATTGCCACTCCCCACACCATGAAGCCGATGTGGGAGAGCAGCGTGAAGGAGAGCATACGTTTGAGATCGTCCTGCGCCACCGCGCCGAGGATTCCGATCACCATCGTTGCCAATGCCACCCATGCGAGCGCGTTCGTGACCTGACTGCCCGGGAACAGTAAGGTCTCCGTGCGGATGATCGCGTACACACCCACCTTGGTGAGCAGGCCGGCAAACACCGCCGTGACGGGCGCGGGGGCCGTGGGGTATGAGTCCGGGAGCCACGAGGACAGCGGGAACACTGCAGCCTTGATGCCGAACGCGATCAGCAGCATCACATGCAGGGCGAGTTGCACACCAGGATCGAGATCGGCCAGCCGAATGGACAGTTGCGCCATGTTCACGGTGCCGGTGGCGCCGTAGATGAGCGCCAGCGCGGTTAGGAAAATCAACGAACTGAGGAGCGAGACGACCACGTAGATCGTGCCCGCCCGGATGCGTTCGCGCGTTCCGCCGAGCGTGATGAGGACGAACGATGCGGCGAGCAGGATCTCGAAGCCCACGTACAGGTTGAAAAGATCACCCGAGATGAACGCGTTCGAGACGCCCGCAGAGAGCACGAGGAAGGTGGGGTAGAACACCGAGACGGGCGCACCCTCTCCCTTATCTGCCACTCCCTGCGCTGTCGAGTAGATGAGGACGATCAGCGTCACCGCCACCGAGACCGCGAGCATCAGCGCCGAGAGCCGATCGATCACGAGCACGATGCCGAGCGGCGGAATCCAGCCACCCACATGGGTGATGATCGGGCCGGCATCCACCGCAACGAAGAGGATGATGGCAACCGTGAGGGAGGCTGCGAGCGCGCCGATCGCGACCCACTGCTGGATCCGCGGGCGGCGGGCGAACACGAGCGACATCCCGGCCGCGAGGAGCGGGATCAGTACGGGGAGCGGAACCATCCAACTCATGGCGCCCTCCCCTCGGCGGCCGGACCCGTGGGATCCGGGCTCGCGGCGTTGGCGTCCTCGTCGAATATCTCGTCGATCGCCGCGCGGGCTTCGTCATCGAGAGTGGAGCCGTCGTCGTCAGTTGCGCGGGCGTCCACGGCGTCACGCGCGGCACGCTGGGCGAGGCGGCGATCTTCCAAGTCGTCCTGAACCTCGTCGTGCCCGTTGAGTTGCCAGGCGCGATACGCCATCGCCAGCACGAACGCCGTCATGCCGAGCGTGATCACGATGGCCGTCAGCACCATCGCCTGCGGCAGCGGATCGGAGTACGAGACCAGTTCACCGTCCACATAGAGCGGCGCGGCGCCGGGCGGACCACCGGCCACGAGGAACAGCACGTTGATGCCGTTGCCCGCCATGGCCACGCCGATCACGATGCGGCTCAGCGAACGCTCAAGGAGCAGGTACACGCCCACACCCACAAGCAGCGCGGCCAGGATCACGAGGATCAGGGAGGAGTTCATCGCGCACCCACCTCCGCGTCGTCGTCATCGTCCGCGGGCTCAATCCCCTCAACCTCGCCGTGGCGATCGATCTCCGCGCCGAACGAACGCAAGATGTCCAGCACCAGGCCGAGCACGAGCACGTACACACCCACGTCAAAGAGGAGTGCCGTTGCCAGGTGCACCTCACCCCAGATCGGCAGCGTGAAATCGAACACGACGGTCTGCAACACCGAACCGCCGAAGAAGAGCGGTAGCAGGGCCGAGAGTCCGGCGGTCGCCACCCCCGCGCCGAGCAGGTATCCGGCATGCAGCGGCATGGCCTCGCCCAACTCGTAACGCCCACCGGCCAGGTACCGCACGATCAGCGCCGTGCCGGCCACGAGGCCACCGGAGAAGCCGCCGCCCGGCTGATTGTGCCCCGAGAGGAGAAGATAGAGCGAAAGCAGCAGCATCGAGTGGAAGATGAGCCGCACGCCGATCTCGAAGATCAGCGAACGCCGTTGGGGGGACAACGTACGCCCACCGCGCAGCCAGGTCTGGTTGCGCCTGCCTTCCGGCGCCTCACTCGTGACGCCGGTGCGGCGCAGGGCCGCCGAAATATCGTAACCGTCATCCCACACGCGCCCGCGGGGCGCACTCGTGAGGCGGTTGCGCTGCGAATCGACGATTCCCGTGCGATTGCGCACGAACAGCAATGACGCCACCCCCGTGGCCGCCACCATCAGCACCGAGATCTCACCCATCGTGTCCCACGCGCGCGTATCCACGAGGATCACGTTGACGATGTTTCGCCCGTATCCGTACTCGTAGGTAGCCTCCGGCAGCAGCAGCGAGATGGGCTCCGCCACCCGCCCACTGATCGCAATGATTCCCAGCAGGCCGACGACGAGCCCCGTCCCGGCCCCCACAATCATGCGCAGATAGCGGTCCCCCGTCAGCGGGCGGTTCGAGAAGTATGTGGGCAGGCGCCGCAGCACGAGCACGAACAGAACGAGCGTGACCGTCTCGACCATCACCTGGGTGAGGGCCAGATCCGGGGCCCCGTATGTGGCGAACAGCATCGCCATGCCGTATCCGGAGGCACCGAGCAGGATCACTGCCTTGAGGCGTCGCCGCGCCCGCGCCGCCAAGACCGAAGAGATCCCGATGAACAGGGCGATCGCCACCTGCGTGCCCGAGTTCGCCCACACCACACTCTCGGGGAACGCTCCGGACGTGACGATCGCGATGCCCTCCGTGACGATCAGAACGCCGAGGATGAGCGCGAGGTATGCGGGCAGCGAGCCGCGCTGCGTGACCGCGGTGACATCCGCCGCGAAGTTCTCGAGGCCGCGAATGCTCAAGCGGTATATATCCGATGCGCTTGGGAGCTCCGCCATGTACTCCTGCACCTTGGTGACAGTGCCACGCTTGACGTACAGGCCCACGCCGAGCGCGAGAACCACCACCGTGATCGCAAGCGGCACCGTGAAGCCACCCCAAAGCGTCAGGTGCCCAGATTCTCCCGGGTACAGGTCCGCATGTGGCGCGAGCGCCCGTTCCACCGGACCGGGAATGAGGCCGAGCGCCAGCGTGCCGAGGGCCAGCACCACCGGCGAGAACTGAATCAGCGCCGAGCGCCGCTTCACCTCCGTATCGGCCACTCCACCGTAGGAACCGAACGCCCCCATCCAGAAGCGCAGTCCGTATGCGACCGTCAGCACTGCCCCGAGCGCAAAGACCACGAGGACGGCCCAATCCTCCGCATGGAAGAAGCCATCGAGCGCCGCTTCCTTCGCCACGTACCCGAGGAGGGGCGGAATCCCGGCCATCGACGCGATCGCAATCGCCGCCGCAACGGCAAGCACGGGCATGCTCCGCCGCAGATTTGAGAGCTCTCGCATGTCACGAGTACCCGCGGCCCAATCGATCTCGCCGACGACGAGGAAGAGGCACGCTTTGAACATCGCGTGGGCGAGGAGCGCGGTTAGCCCGGCCAGCGCCACCGCCTTGCTCGGATACCCCACGAGCACGATCAACATGCCGAGCTGAGAGACCGTACCAAACGCGAGCAGCAGCTTGAGATCGTACTGCCGCAGCGCGCGGTAGCCACCGATCAACATGGTGGCGAGGCCGAGGATCACGGTGGCCCACCGCCACACGGGTTCGCTCGAGAATCCCGGCGCGAGGCGCGCCACGAGGTAGACGCCGCCCTTCACCATCGCCGCGGCGTGCAGGTACGCGGAGACGGGCGTGGGCGCCGCCATCGCGGCGGGGAGCCAGAAGTGGAACGGGATCAGCGCCGATTTGGTGATCGCGCCCAGCAGCACGAGCACGATGGAGACGTTGAGAAGCGTGGAGAAGACCGCGCCGTCGGGGGCAACACCCAAGTTCCCCGCTGCTGCGGACTGAACGAGGGCCGTAAGCGAGTAGGAGCCACCGGGCATTTGCCCGAGCGCGATGAGGCCGGCGAGCATCGCCAATCCGCCCATGGTGGTGATGATGATCGCTTGGAAGGCGGCGCGCCGGGACGCTTGCCGCTCGAAATAGTGGCCGATGAGGAGGTAGGAGGTGATCGTGGTCAACTCCCAGAACACGTACAGCATCAGCGAGTTGTCCGTGGTCACGAGGCCGAGCATCGCGCCGGCGAAGGCCACGAAGACCCCCGCGAAACGGCCGAGCGATTTCGCCGAGGATGAGAAGTATGCTGCGCAGTAGATCAGCACGAGCGCACCCACTCCGCCCACGATCATGGTCATCAACCACGAGAGCGTGTCGAGCCGGAACGAGAGGTGCAGGTTGAGCGATGGAACCCACGCCACGTTCACGGACGGGTACTGCCCGGCGGCGACGGCTGCGGATTGCGCGGCCGCCCACACTGCGGCGCTGCCCGGAACCACGGCGAGGACGAGGAACGCCCTGCGGCCGAGGGTTCTGATCAATGCGGGCGCAACAATCGCCGCGAGGGCGTGGAGCGCGAGCAGTTGCAGCACAGTGGTCCCAAAGCGATCGAGGTGCAGGGGCGTGTTCATTGTAAAGGGCGCATCCGACATCGTGGAAAAGCGTCCACGATGCTCGTGGTGGTGATTTCTCTGATCGGCGCAGATACGCTTTCCACATGAACCTTGCGACATCGGAACGGACGGCGTTGTGCGAAACCCTGCGCTCGGTAGGAGCGGACGCCCCCACCTTGTGCGAAGGCTGGGACGCTTACACCCTCGCCGCGCATCTTTACCTGCGCGAGAACAGCCCGGCTGCCGTGGTGAACACGTTG
>JAKDIE010000040.1 GCA_030450655.1 Ruaniaceae bacterium | reverse complement strand
ATCACCACAAGCTTCTTACATGCCGGTAGAGCACAGAAGGCGCGGCCCTCTTCACCTGGGCCGATGTCCTGCCGCGCATCCTGGCGGGCTTCTTCCACCCAGGTGAGGTTGCCGTTCGCGTCCCTGGCCGGCTCCCCCTTTGCGGGCGGGAGCATCCCAGCCAGCCGTACGTACCCGCCCAGCGGGATCGCCTTCACGAAGTAGGTGGTCTCACCGCGGGTGGTGGACCAGAGAGTGGGGCCGAAGCCGATCGAGTACTCGGGAACCTTCACTCCGAAGCGCTTGGCCGGCACCATGTGGCCGATCTCGTGCAGTCCGATCGAGACCAGGATGCCGAGGATGAGGACAACGATGCCGAGGGCAAAGCTCACTGGTGACGCTCCATGATCTCGTGGGCACGAGCGCGCGCCCAGCCTTGAACCTCGTCCAGCACCTCGAGCGTCACGCTGCCGCGCGGGATGCCCTCATGCTGTTCGACGACGGCTCGGACGGTGTCCACAATCGTCAGGTAGCCGATCCCGCCGGCCAAGAATGCGGCGACGCATTCCTCGTTCGCCGCGTTCATGACGGCGGCGTGGGTGGCGGAGGCACGGTGCGCCGCGCGCGCAAGTTCGATCGCGGGGAAGGTCTCCTGATCGACTGGCTCGAAGGTCCACTGCTGGCGCGCGGTCCAATCGCAGGTGGGTGCCGGGTAGCTGCGCCGCGGCCATGTGAGGGCGAGCGCGATCGGTAGCCTCATGTCCGGTGGCGAGACCTGCGCGATCGTGGAGCCGTCAACGAACTCGACCATCGAATGAACGAACGATTGCGGATGGACCGTCACCGTGACGTCCTCGACCTCGAAGAGTTCGAACGCCTCGATCACCTCCAGCGCCTTGTTCATCAGGGTGGAGGAGTTGATCGTGATGACCGGCCCCATCTCCCAGTTGGGGTGCTTGAGCGCCTGCGCGGCCGTCACGCCCATGAGCTCCGTGCGTCTCTTCCCGCGGAACGGCCCCCCGGAGGCGGTCAGAATGATCCGGGAGACCTCGCTGGTGCCGTCGCGCACCTCGCATGTCAGCCCGCGCCCGTGGCGCCCGGCGGCGAGCGCTTGGAAGATCGCCGAATGCTCCGAATCGACGGGCAGGATCTGGCCGTCCCGGCGCGCATGGCGACGCACGAGATCCGCCCCCACCACCAGCGACTCTTTATTCGCGAGGGCGAGGCGGGCTCCCGTATCGAGGGCGGCGAGCGTGGGGCGTAGCCCGATGGCGCCCGTCATGCCGTTGAGGACCGTCATGGTCGAACTCGCCCGCGAGGCGAGTTCCGTGGCAGCATCTGCACCTTCGATGATCTCAGGTGTACCGCCCAGCCCGCCGAGTGCAGCGCGAAGGTTCGTGGCGGCGTCGGCCGTGGCAACGGCAACGGTGGCGGGCCGGAACTCGGCAATCTGCTCCACCAGAAGCTGGATCCGGGTGCCGGCGGCGGCCAGGCCCGTGACCGCGATGCCTTCGTGCCGGGCGACGTCGAGGGCCTGGGTCCCGATCGAACCCGTCGAGCCGAGAATGATCATTCGACCGCCAGCAGCACCTCGACGGCCCGGTCGAGGAACGAATCCACGACGGCCTCGTCGTACGCGCCCTCTCCGCGGGCGAGATCGAAAGTGGCAAGGCGCACCTCGTGCGCGGAAATGCCGGCTCCGCTCTCGAAGTAGTCGATGAGGCTCTCGCACACCGCATCCACGTCACGCTTGGCGTACCCCACGCCGTGCGCGTCCGCGAATCGTTCTCCCGCGGGCCTCTGGAGGCGTGGGTAGAGCGTGGTGGCGCGCTGCACGGCCTGCGCCATCCATGACTCCTCGCTGGACTCGGCCACGTGACTCACACGTTTGCGGCGCACGACGGCGGCCTCGAGCCTGTCGATTGCGGCATCGACTGCTGCGGTCTGGTAGCCATCGACAACCATGTCGAACGCCGCGTTGCGAATCTCGTCGTCGTCGATCTCGCCGCGCTCGTACGAGTCGCGTGCTGCGGTGAAGAGCTCGTCCACCTGGCCCACGTGGTAGCCACGGTGCCAGCGCCCGACGCGCGGGAAGAGGGTGGTGCTCATCATCGTCCTTCCGTCAGAACGGCGGCGGCGAGTTGGCCGCACGCTCCATCGATATCACTTCCACGAGTATCGCGCACAGTGGTGCGAATTCCCGCCGCGCGGAGCGTGTCCACGAACTCACGTTCCACGCGGCGCTCGGACGCCGTCCACATCGAGCCGGGCGTGGGGTTCAACGGGATGGGGTTCACGTGTGCCCACCCGCGGCCGCGCTTGTTGAGTTCGCGTGCGAGGAGGTCCGCGCGCCAGGCCTGATCATTGATGTCCTTGATCAACGCGTATTCGATGGAGACGCGGCGGCCGGTCGCCTCGAAATAGCTGCGTGCCGCATCGAGGAGCTCCCCCACCTTCCAGCGGGAGTTGATCGGGATGAGGTTATCCCGCAGCTCGTCGTCGGGCGCATGCAGGGAAACCGCGAGGGTGACGGGGATGCCCGCCTCGCGGAGCTTGTGAATCGCCGGAACGAGGCCGACGGTAGAGACCACCACGGAGCGCGCGCTGAGGCCGAAACCCTCCGGCGCCGGGTCCGTGAGGCGGCGCACCGTGTCCATGACAGCACGGAAGTTGGCGAGCGGCTCACCCATCCCCATGAAGACCACGTTGGACAGCCTGGACGGTTCGCCGATGAGACTGCCGTCCTCGCAGGCCTTCGCGGCGAGGCGCACCTGCTCCACGATCTCGGCGGTCGAGAGGTTACGGGTCAGGCCCATTTGCCCGGTGGCGCAGAACGGGCACGCCATGCCGCAGCCCACCTCCGAGGAGATGCACACAGTGTTGCGGCCCGGGTACGCCATGAGCACCGTCTCGACCCGGGAACCGTCGAAGAGCTCCCAGAGCGTCTTGACGGTATCGCCGCCATCCGCCGTGAGCGTGCGGACTTCACCGAGAAGTTCCGGAAGCAGCAGATCGGCGAGAGACTCCCGCTGGGCCGCTGGAAGATCGGTCATGCCCTCGACGTCCCGCGAGAAGTGCGTGAAGTAGTGGCGCGAGAGCTGCTCGGCGCGGAAGGCCGGCATCCCCGCCTCCTTCACCAGGTCACGCCGTTCGGCGAGTGGGAGATCCGCCAGGTGGCGGGGCGCCTTCCCACGGCGCTTCGCCGTGAACTGCAGCGGTAGCCGCGCCGCGGGGTCGAGGGACTCGATGGGTGCAAAATCGGTCATCTGGCCGCCAAAGTGAAGAGCAACCAGGCAACTGGCGCGGTGAACAGGAGTGAGTCGAGACGGTCCATCATGCCGCCGTGCCCGGGCAAGATCGTGCCGAAGTCCTTTAGCCCGAGGCTACGCTTCAGGAGCGACTCGGAAAAATCGCCCGCCGTGGCCGTGAAAACGATCAGCACGCCAACGATCGGCGCCCACCAGAGTGGAGCGTTGAGCCACAGGTTCATCGCCACGCCCGCCACCGCCGTCGTCAGAATGAAGGAGCCAGCGATTCCCTCCCATGACTTTTTGGGGCTGATCGATGGCGCGATCGGGTGGCGCCCGAACAGCACGCCGGCGGCGTACCCACCGGTGTCATTGCCCACCACCAGCAGGATGAACGTGGCGATCCAGAACGCTCCGGCCTCCTCGCGGGCCATGAGAACGGCGAAGGCGGCCATGAAGGGGACGTAGGTGGCCACGAAGATCCCGGCTACCGCGTCACGCACGGCGTCCGGACCGCCGCCGTCGAGTGTGCGCCACACGAATACCGTGGCCGCGGTGAGGATCAGCGCGATGGCCGGGCCTGCGGGTCCGAGCACCCAGGCGTTCACGAGAATGCCGACGGCGCCCACCCACACGGGCAGTAGCGGGACATGAAAGCCCTTGTCCGAGAGGGCACGCCCGAGCTCCCAGATGCCGAGCAGGCACGCGGCGATGGCGAGCGCCACGAAATAGACGCGGTTGAAGGCGAGCGAGGCCGCGACGGCAAGGAGGAGGACCGCCGCTGTTGCGGTCGCAGCAGGCAAGTTTCGGCCGGCGCGAGACGCGGGCGGGGCGTGATCCTCGATCGTCATCAGACCTCGAGGAGTTCCTTCTCCTTAGCCACGAGAGCCTCATCGCCCTGCTCGGAGTACTGCTTCGTGAGGGAGTCGAGTTCTTTTCCGGCGCGAATCACGGCGTCCTCACCCTCCTCGCCGTCCTTCTTCATCTTCTCCAGCACGTCCTTAGTCTTGTGACGCGCCGAACGGATCGTCACGCGGGCCTCCTCGGCCTTGGTGCGGGCGAGCTTCACATACTCCTTACGACGCTCCTCGGTGAGGACGGGCAGGACCACGCGAATATGCGAGCCGTCATCGGTAGGGTTCACCCCCAAGTCCGAATCGCGGATCGCCTTCACGATCGCCGTCGTTGCACCCCGATCGAAGGGGTTTATCAGGATGGTGCGCGCTTCAGGAATGTTGAACGAGGCGAGCTGCTGTAGCGGCGTTGGTGCGCCGTAGTAGTCCACGAGAATCTTGTTGAACATGGCGGCGTTGGCGCGGCCCGTGCGGATGTTTGAGAACTCCACGCGGGCGAAAGCCACGGCCTTCTCCATCTTCTCCTCAGCATCGAGGAGGGCTTCCTCAGTCATCACTTCTCCTTAGCGGCCGATGTTACGAGTGTTCCCATTGTCTCACCGGTGAGAGCTTTCGTGACGTTCCCGGGCGTGTTCATTCCGAACACGAGCATGTCGAGGCCGTTGTCCTGGCACAGCGAGAACGCTGCGGCGTCCACTACCCGCAGTCCTTGCTGCAGGGCGTCCTCGTATGTGACCGTGTCGAGCTTGACGGCGGTGGGGTCCTGGCGCGGATCGGCCGTGTAGACGCCGTCCACCCCGTTCTTGCCCACAAGGACGATGTCGCAGTGGGTTTCGAGCGCCCGCTGCGCCGAGACCGTGTCGGTGGAGAAGTACGGCATGCCCGCCCCTGCTCCGAAGACGACGACGCGGCCCTTCTCCATGTGGCGGATGGCGCGCAACGGGATGTAGGGCTCGGCGACCTGGCCCATCGCAATCGCGGTCTGCACCCGGGTGCGCACGCCTGCGTGCTCGAGCGCGTCTTGGAGCGCGAGCGCGTTGATGACCGTGCCGAGCATTCCCATGTAATCGGCCCGGGAGCGATCCAGGCCGCGTTGGGAGAGTTCGGCGCCGCGGAAGAAGTTTCCTCCACCCACCACGACGGCGATCTCCACGCCTTGGGAGTGAGCCGCAGCGATTTCGCCGGCGATTTGGGAGACGACATCGGGGTCGAGCCCCACCTTGCCGCCGCCGAATACCTCGCCGGACAGTTTGAGTAGTACGCGCCTCGCCATGGAAAGCTCCTCGTGTTAGGCGAATGGCCCCAAGCAATCGCCTGGGGCCATTCGAGGGAAAACTAGACTCCGACCTTGAACCGGACGAAGCCGGTGATGGTGCCGCCGGCCTCGGCGACGATCTGACCAACCGACTTCTTCGGGTCACGAGCATAGGCCTGATCGACCAGCACGTTCTCCTTGAAGAAGCCGTTCATGCGGCCCTCAATGATCTTCGGCAGCGCAGCCTCGGGCTTGCCCTCGTTGCGCGAGGTCTCCTCGGCGATGCGACGCTCGGACTCGATGGTCTCGGGCGGGACGTCCTCACGGGTGAGGTACAGCGGCGAGTATGCGGCGATGTGGAGCGCCACCTCGCGCGCAACCTCGGCGCCCGCGGCGTCCGTGGCCACGAGAACGCCCACCTGCGGGGGCAGGTCCCGAGCGGTCTTGTGAAGGTAGACCTCGACGGCCTCACCGGCCACGCGGCCGATACGACGGACCTCGAGCTTTTCGCCAATCGCGGCCTGCACATCGGTGATGTTGAAGCCAGCGGCCTGAAGCTCCTCGCCGTTGCTGGCGCCGGATGCAACGGCAGCCGCCAGTGCCTCCCCCGCCAGGTCGATGAACTTCTGGTTCTTCGCCACGAAGTCGGTCTCGCAGTTCAGCTCAAGGAGAGTTCCGACCGTCTGGCCGTCCTTCTGAGTGAGATCCGCGACCACGATTCCTTCGGAGGCTGCCCGGCCCTCGCGCTTGGCGATGCCCTTCAGTCCCTTCACGCGGATGATCTCGAGCGCCTTCTGAGAATCGCCATCGGCCTCATCGAGTGCCTTCTTGACGTCCATCATTCCGGCGCCGGTCTTGGCGCGCAGTTCCTTGATGTCAGCGGCGGTGTAGTTCGCCATATGCGTTCCTTTGTCTCAGGCCTTCTCGGCCGGGGTGGTTTCGGTCTCCGTCACGTCTGCGGAGGGTGCCGACGGCGATGAGGGGCTCGACGGCGTGGACGGACTCGACACTTCAGCCTTCACCGCAGCGGCGGGGGCTTCAGCCTCAGCAGGAGCGGCGGGGGCCCCGGTGGCCGGTGTCGCGACGGGCTCGGCGGGAACTTCAGCCTCAGCCTCAGCAGGAGCGGCGGGGGCGTCGGCCCCGAGAAGCTCGCGCTCCCACTCGGCCATCGGCTCGACCTCAGCGGTCTCGCCCGACTTGCCTGAGTGACGGGCAACGAGGCCCTCGGCCACGGCATCCGCCACTACGCGGGTAAGGACCTCGATGGCGCGGATCGCGTCATCGTTGCCGGGGATGCCGTACTCGACGTCGTCCGGGTCGCAGTTCGTGTCGAGGATCGCCACCACGGGGATGCCGAGCTTCTTTGATTCGGAGATCGCGAGGTGCTCCTTGGTGGTGTCCACCACCCAGACGGCGGAGGGCACGCGGCCCATCTCGCGGATTCCG
The DNA here is from genome assembly GCA_030450655.1 of Ruaniaceae bacterium. GTDB lineage: Bacteria > Actinomycetota > Actinomycetes > Actinomycetales > Actinomycetaceae > KH17. The sequence goes on along the minus strand of JAKDIE010000040.1, from coordinate 1,885 downwards.
CCGAGCGAACGCTCGAGCTTGACCATCTCGCGGCGCATCATGAGCAGTTCCTTCTTGGTGTGACCGGATCCGGCCACGTCCTCGAAGTCGATCTGCTCAAGCTCCTTCAGGCGCTGCAGACGCTTGTTGACGGTCTGGAAGTTAGTGAGCATTCCACCGAGCCAGCGCTGATTCACGTACGGCATGCCGACGCGCTGCGACTGGGAGGCAATCGCCTCTTGCGCCTGCTTCTTCGTGCCCACAAAGAGGATGGTGCCACCGTGGGCCACCGTCTCCTTGACGAACTCGTATGCCTTATCGATCTCCGTGAGCGACTTCTTCAAGTCGATGACGTAGACGCCGTTGCGCTCGGTGAGAATAAAGCGCTTCATCTTGGGGTTCCAACGACGGGTCTGGTGCCCGAAGTGGACGCCGCTCTCGAGGAGCTGGCGCATCGTGACGACTGCCATGGCGCGTCCTTTCAGTGTGGGCCTGATGCCCACACTCTTAGGGGCCCACTGGGGGCCCGGTTCCGGTTACATAGGCGGATCACCCGCCGTCCTGGCGCCCGCGGCGAGAGACGCTCGGGTTTCCCCGGGACCGTTGCCTCTGCGCCGCATGTGCGGGCGCGCGAAGTCAACCTTTCGGTTGCTGGGACAAGCTTAGCGGATGCATTCCGCATCGCCGTCATCCCGCGCGTCCGCGGCACGGTGACGCTATCCACAGCGGCCGCGCGGGATCTCATCCACAGGGCGCGCCGGATCTGTTCGACGGCGCCACTCGTCCTGGGCGAGTCTCGTCCCATGAAGGTACTACTTATTGCACTACTACTGGCGACCGCCCCTCTCGCCGCGGCTCCGATCGAGGCCACAAGCGCGGCTGTGTTCTATGACTGGCCGAGCGGTGGCGAGGTGCAGGTCCTGCGAGAGTTCGCGCCACCCGAGGTGCGCTGGGGCGCGGGGCATCGCGGCGTGGACCTCGATCTCGCCCCCGGCGATCCGGTGCTGGTTGCTGCGGACGGCGTGGTGGCTTTCGCTGGGATGGTGGCGGGCCGCCCCGTCATCTCAATCGATCACGCGGACGGCATTCGCACCACGTACGAACCCGTGGAGGCGAGCGTCCCACGTGGGGCACCAGTCGCCGTCGGGCAGGAGATCGGGACTCTGATCGCGGGGCACGAACCGCACGGCGGTCTCCACTGGGGTGCGCGAGTCGGGGACGACTACATCGACCCGCTCGGCCTGCTCGTCCCACGCACGGTGCGTCTCTACCCGCTCGATGTGCCCGTTCGGACTACTGGCGGGTGAGGCCCGAGAAGAATGCGTCCACAAGGGGGCCGGCGTTGGCTGCACCCGATCCCGAGTCCTCCACGAACACCGCGATGGCGAGGTCATCGCGCACCGCGATCATCCAGGCGTTGGTCTGCTCGCCCTCTCCAACCTCAGCCGTACCCGTCTTCGCGAAGAGTCCATCGAGGTGGCCGAACGCGCTGGCCGTGCCGTAGTCCACCACGGCTCCCATCATCCCGATGAGCGCCGCGGATTCCTCCAGCGTGAGAGGTACGGTTCCTGCAGCAAGTTCCGGGGCCTCATCCACAACCAGCATGGGGGTGACCGTGTGCCCTGCCGCGATCGAGGCCGCGACGGTCGCCATCGCCATCGGTGACGCGACTACTTCTCCTTGGCCGAAGAGACCGGCGGCGTGGGTGGTGCCCGTGGCGTCGGAGGGGACGTTGCCCGAGAAGTACTCGAAGGCCCACGGCCCGGGCTGCCCAATCCCGAGCGAGAGGGCGGCGCTGGCGATGTCCTCCCCCGTGATCTCGTCCGCAACGCCGAGGAAGGCCGTGTTGCACGAGTACGCGATCGCGTCGCGCAGCGTGATCGTACCCGTGTGTGCATAGCCCGGG
>JAKDIE010000039.1 GCA_030450655.1 Ruaniaceae bacterium | reverse complement strand
ACATCACGTTCGTGCAGGGCATCGTGTGGGGCATCGACTCCTTCGATCAGTGGGGCGTGGAGCTCGGCAAGCAACTCGCCAACCAGATCACCCCGGCGGTCTCGGGCGACGACGACGCCCTGGCCGCGCAGGACCCGTCCACCCAGGCGCTGATCCGCTACTACCAGGCGAACCGGGAACGCTGAGCGGATCCGTAGGTCGGGCGTCCGTGTCAGTGGGAGAACCTAGACTTGCCACGATGAATCTGGACCACGTTGAAGCACTCGCGCACGAGCTGATGGGCGCCCACGGGCTGCTCCCGCAGTGGCGCTTCGCCTTCGATCACGCGAAGCGCCGCGCGGGCATCTGCCGTCACCAAGATTCCACGATCAGCGTTTCGCGGCACCTGATGGCGCTGTATTCCGAGGAACTCGTGCGGGAGACCCTCCTGCACGAGATCGCGCATGCGCTCGTGGGAGCCGAGCACAATCACGATGCCGTGTGGCGGCGCGCGGCCCGGACCATTGGCTCCAATGGCGCCGCCCGCATCCCCGCTGCGGCGCCCCAGGCCACCGCGCCGTGGATTGGGCGCTGCCCGCGCGGGCATGAGTACTCCCGGCACCGTCGCCCGCGCGCGGGTGCCTCCTGCTCGCGGTGCGCTTCGCGTTACGATCCGCGATTCCCGATCGAGTGGTCGCGTCGCGAGGTGACCACCACACACTAGAGCGGCACGGCGTTAGGCTGTGCCTGAGCAGCGAGAGGCGAGGCATGAAGGCAGTGGCAGTGCGCGAGGGCCAACGGGTGCGCCGTCGCCGTGACGCCACAACCGCATACACCTTGCTCATTCCGAGCTTCATCGGGACTGGACTGTTCCTGCTCGTGCCCGTGCTCGCCGTCGGCGTCCTGTCCTTCTTCCGGTGGGATCTGATCTCTCCCGCGCAGTTCGTGGGTTTCGATAACTTCGCGTGGCTCGTGGGGAACTCGAAGTTCTGGAACTCGATACTTGTCACCGGCCGGTTTGTCCTGATGGCGATCCCCGCGTCCGTGCTTCTGGGGCTCCTCCTGGCGGTGGCGCTGAACCGGCGCCTGCCCGGCACCCGTGTGCTGCGCGTGATGTACGTGCTCCCGTGGGTGTGTGCGCCGTTGGCGTTGGGCGTCGTGTGGCAGTGGATGTTCGCCCCCTCGAATGGCGCGATCAACATGATCCTCGGCCAGAGGGTGGAGTGGCTGAGTGACACCAGCCTGGCGCTGCCGGCCATCGCCTTCGTGTACGTGTGGACTCAGGTGGGGTACATTTCGCTGTTCTTCCTCGCGGGGCTCCAGGCGATCCCCACGGCCGTCTACGAGGCCGCGAAGGTGGACGGCGCCGGATCCGTGCGCACGCTCACCTCGATCACGATGCCGCTGCTCATGCCCACCACGTTCTTCGTCACCGTGACCCAGGTGATCGCCTCGTTCCAGGTGTTCGATCTGGTGTACGGGCTCACCGGCGGCGCATCGGGATACCCCGGCGGCACCACGGACGTGATCGCCGCCCGCATCTACCAGGAGGCGTTCGTTTCGCTCAATCTCGGCCGCGCCTCGGCGATGGCCCTGGTCCTTTTCGCCGTCCTCGTCATCATCACCGTGATCCAGCAGCGCTACTTCTCGCGCCGCATCACCTATGACATGTCATGAGGGGATGCTGATGCCGACGACGACTCCCACAACTCCGCGGGCCCGCACCAGATCCCTGTCCATGAGCAGGGCGGGCGCCTCGCTCCTCACCTACGCGATGCTGATCGCGGGCGCCGCGCTCATGCTGGTCCCATTCATCTTCTCGATCATGACCGCGCTCAAGACCCCGCGCCAGTTCGCCACGACGCCCGCGCTCTCGCTACCGGATCCGGTGACGGGCGAGAACTTTGTGACACTCTTCGGTGAGCCGTACCAGTTCTACGTCCCGATCGCGATCACCGCGCAGGTGGTGATCGTGATGGTGGTGGGCCAGATGTTCGCCTCGATCCTCGCCGCGTACGCCTTCTCGTTCCTTGAGTTCCCGGGCCGCGATGCGATCTTCTGGGTGTACCTCGCCACCCTGATGGTCCCGGCGATCGTCACGATCATCCCGCTGTACGTGATGATGACGCAGATGGGGTGGCGCAACACGTTCGCCGGCCTCGTGGTGCCGTTGATGTTCGGCTCGCCGTACGCCGTCTTCCTGTTGCGCGAGAATTTCCGCTCGATGCCGAGCGAGATCATGGACGCTGCGCGACTCGATGGCGCGGGCACGATCCGCCGTCTCGTTGCCATCGTGCTGCCGATGAACACTCCGATCCTCGCCACCCTCCTGCTGATCACCGTGGTCACCCACTGGAACAACTTCATGTGGCCGTCGATCATCGCGCCCGCACGCGAATGGCGCGTCATCACGGTGGCAACGGCCGCTCTCCAGTCCCAGTACGAGGGCAACTGGACGCTCGTGATGGCGGCCACCACGATCGCGCTCGCGCCGCTGCTGATCCTCTTCGTGATCTTCCAAGACCGGATCACGCAGTCGCTGGGCGTGACGGGAGTTCGGTAGCAGCGGACAAATTGGCATCTGCGCCTCAGAAAGCGCCAGAATAGTGATAGTTGACGATTGAAGGAGTCACTCATGAGAAGCCTCAAAAAGACTGCGGCGCTTGCCGTTCTCGCGGCCAGCGCCCTTGTGCTCGCCGCGTGTTCACCCGGCCAGGACTCGACCATCGGGGCCCCGGCACCCTCCGATGCGGAGCAAGCGACCGATTCTGAGGGCGCGGCCCCCACCTCGAGCGCCTCCACCACGGTGACATTCCGCCTCTGGGACGACGTCGCTGGGCCGGCCTACCAGGAATCGTTCGATGCGTTCATGGCGCAGAATTCTGACATCAGCGTGGTGGTGGAAGTGGTCCCGTGGGGGGATTACTGGGAGCGCATGCCCCTGGACATTCAGTCCGGTGACATGGCGGATATCTTCTGGGTGAACTCCTCCGGATACGGCCGCTACGCGGACAACGGGAACCTCATCAACGTCACCGAGGCACTCGGAACCGATCACGACGAGTGGGTCGAATCCGCCACCTCCCTCTACGAGCGCGGCGGCACCCAGTGGGGCGTCCCGCAGATCTGGGACTCCATCGCGCTGTACTACAACGCGGATACAGTCGATGCGGCTGGCGTGGACCCGAGCACATTGACGTGGTCTCCTGATTCCGGTGAGGACACGCTCATCGCTGCAGCCACCGCGTTGACCACGGACGCTGCGGGTCTCCACCCCGGTGACGAAGGCTTCGATCCGAACACCCGCGCCACCTATGGGTTCAACTCGCAGGCCGACATGCAGGCGATCTACCTCGACTTCCTCGCGCAGGCCGGCGGCACCTTCCAGGATGCGGATGACAACTTCGCGTTCGCCTCTCCGGAAGGCGAGACGGCGTTCCAATACCTCGTGGATCTGGTGAACACCCACTACGTGGCTCCCTCTGCGGCGGATACGAACGCTAACGGCGACATGACCCGCGATCTCTTCCTGCAGGGCGCGCTCGGCCTGTTCCAGTCCGGCCCGTACAACCTGCGCACGATCGCGGACAACGCGGACTTCGAGTGGGGCATTGCGCCCCTGGTGGAAGGTCCGGAAGGCCGCATCTCCGTGGTTCACGCGGTGGCCGCAGTGGGCAATGCGCAGTCCCAGAACCTGGAGGCAACCACCAAGGTGCTGCAGTGGCTCGGTTCGGCCGATGGCCAGGCCGCGCTCGCGAGCCAAGGCGTCGCGTTCCCGGCGGTCGTGGACGCGCAGGACGCATACGTCGCGTACTGGGATAGCCGCGACGTGGACGTGCAGCCGTTCATCGATGCCGCGAACGGCCTGACGACGAACCCGCTCCTCGGGGCGAACGGCACCGCCGGATTCCAAGCGATTGCACCGATGCTGAATGATCTGTTCCTCGGTCAGTCAGATCTCGCAGCGGCGCTCCAGGAGATCCAGGACGCCGGCAACGAGGCGATGGAGTAGCCCCTCATCAACGAGAGGGGGCCGGGTCACTGAGACCTGGCCCCCTCTTGTCATTCTCCCGGTCGTCATCGAGCGAGATGTGGGCTGTGGAGCGCCACGCACCCGAGCCCGCTGCGGCCAGCCGCCACGCCCTCGATAGGATGAGTCCAACGAAAGGACTCCCCATGAGCGATGTAACCAGAGACTTCGTCGTTGCCCTGCCGAAGGCTGAGTTGCACCTCCACCTCGAGGGCACGCTGATGCCCGATCTCAAGCTCGAGTTGGCGCGCAAGAACGGAATCGACATCGGCCAGAGCACGGTCGAGGAGGTCGAGGCCACGTACGCCTTCGATTCGCTCACGAGCTTCCTCGCCGTCTACTACCCGGCGATGAACGTGCTGCAGGACGAGGATGACTTCTACCGTCTGGCGGATGCGTACCTTGCGCGTGCTGCTGCCGACGGCGTGGTGCGGGCTGAGATGTTCTTCGATCCCCAGGCGCACACATCCCGGGGCGTGCCCTTCGAGACGGTGATCAACGGCTACTACCGCGCGGTCGAGGAGGCGCCGGCAGCGCACGGGATCTCTGCGGCGCTGATCATGTGCTTCCTGCGGGACATGTCCGCCGAATCGGCAGCCGAGCCCCTCGAAGCCTCCGTTCCGTCCGCGGGCTAGATCCTCGCCGTCGGGCTCGATTCGGACGAACGCGGCAATCCGCCCGAGAAGTTCGCGGCCTCGTTCGCGCGGGCGAAGGAGCTGGGGTACCGGGTCACGATGCACTGCGACATCGATCAGGTGGGTTCGATCGGAAACATCGCGACCGCGCTGCACGAGCTTGGGGCCGAGCGGCTCGATCACGGCACCAACATCGTTGAGAATCCCGAACTGGTGGCCGAGGTGATCGCGCGCGGGATCGGGCTGACGTGCTGCCCGCTCTCCAACTCGTTCGTCTCGGAGGAGATGAAGGCGGACGAGATCGTGGGGCTGTTGCGCGCCGGTGCGCGCGTGACCGTCAACTCGGACGATCCGGCATACTTTGGCGGATATGTGGCCGATAACTACCTGGCGCTGGCCGAGCACGCGGGGCTCGCGCGCGAGGAGATCGCGGCGCTGGCCGAGAACTCGCTGGTGGTCTCCTGGATGGACGAGGGCGAGAAGGCCCAGCGCATCGCCGAGCTGCGGAGGGTTGCCGCCGGGGCGTGAGCTGCGAGCGGGGCGTGAGGCGCCAATCGCCGTGAAGGCGCGCGCTGTTTTCGTACTGTGACGGCCCGTCCGCGGGTACGGTGGAGTATGGGCACAGCGCAGAACCGGACCTGGAAGGGCCGCGTCTTTTCCACGATGAGTCTCGACGGCTTCATTGCCGATGCGAGCGGCGATTCGCTGTGGACCACGCGCCTTCGCAACGATGTTGAACACCTCGGCCCCCACAGTGAGAGCCCCGCGCTCGATTGGCCGAGCTTCTTCGCGGATATCGACGCCGTGATGCTCGGGCGCATCTCGTACGAGCGGCTTGAGCATGCGAAGAGATGGCCGTTCGGCGAGGTTCCGGTCTACGTGGTGAGCCGCACCTTCCCGGTTGGCGATCCGCGCATCACGGCCGTGTTCAAGCGGCCGGAGGACGCGATCACGAAGCTGAACGCGCTCGGCGTGACGTCCGCCCACGTGGATGGCGGCCGGAATATCCAAGGTTTCCTGGCGAGAGGGCTGATCGACGAGATCACCGTTCGGATCGCTCCGGTGATCCTCGGCGGCGGCATCCCACTCTTCGGTTCGATCGGCACGAAGATCGATCTGCGCGTCATCGGCTCCAATCGGAGTGACAACGGCTTCATCAACGTCACATACGCCGTCGAGTAGCGGCCGGTTCACTGTCTGGTAAGTCTGGGGTACCCAAGAGCACCCTTGGGTACCCCAGACTTACCAGACATGAAATTGCGGACGCATTCTTGCGTTCATGATCAAATGAACGCATACTATCGAGTATGAATGATCCGGCTCATATCGTGCTGATCGCTGACCAGGTGGGGAGCCGGCGCGCGCCGGACGCCGTGCCGGCCGCTCTTGCGTTGCTCGCTGGCGTCGATACCGTGTTGCCATTCGAGCGCACGGCAGGCGATGAGATTCAGGGTCTTTTGCCCGACGGCGCCGCGGCGGTTCGCGCTCTCACGCTCCTCTGGCGGGTGGGGGCCTGGTCTATTGGGGTGGGTATCGGTGCGGTCGAGGAGCCGCTCCCCGAATCGACGCGCGAGGCGCGCGGCGGCGCGTATCTCGCCGCCCGCCGCGCGATCGAGGGCTCCAGTTCGGTGGCCGCACGGCTCCGAATCGGTTCGGATGCGGCCTCTGCCCGTGACGGGGAAACCGTGCTGTGGCTAGTTGAGCCGCTCGTGCGGGGGCGGACCGTGGCGAGTTGGGAGGCGCTCGATCTCTCGCTCGCGGGGCAGTCGCAGGCGCAGATCGGCGAGCGGCTCGGGATCACGCAGGGTGCGGTTTCCCGTCGGCTCGCCCGCGCGTATGCGCCTGAGGTGGATCGGGCATCAGAGCTCACCGCTAGGCTTCTCGATATCGCGCGGCGCGGCTGCTGAGCGTGCTGTTTCGACAGCGAATGCGGCTCGCCGTCGTGATCTGGTCGCCGAGGCTGTCGGATCGCGTGACAAGTTCTCGTGGCAAGATCGCATGCAAGGAGGTAGCGCATGGACTGGTTATCGTTCGCAATTGCGAGCGTGGCGGGACTCGCCGTGGTGCTCGGTGGAGTGCCGGCGATCGACTCGGTGTTGCGTCGAATCGATCCGGAAGGCGAGGGCTCGGGGCAGGGCACTCCGCGCGGCGGCCGCTGGATCGGCGTACTCGAGCGCGCGTGGGTGTTCGTAGCAGTTCTCGCCGGTAGCCCGGCGGCACTCGGAGCGCTCGTTGCGATCAAGGGCCTCGGCCGGTTCGGCGACCTCAAGGAGGGTGACACCGCCTTCGCCGAGCGCTTTATCATCGGCACCCTTCTTTCGATGGGGAGTGCCGCCGCCGTCGGGCTGATTGTGCGCTGGCTGATCACGCTCCTTTAGTTTCGCGCTCGTCTCTCGCGTCCGACGTCCCGCCTTTCGCGCCTTCGCGCCGCTGTGCCGCCGCGCCTTCGTGAGGGTGGTCAGAGTTGCGGGGCTTTCTGCCCGACGGCGGCCCCTACCCCCGGATCTGCGACCACCCTTGGCCCTGGTGAGTCGTGAGGGTGGTCAGAGTTTCGGGGCTTTGGGGCCTGGTTAGCCTGGGGATGCCGGAACTGCGACCACCCTCGTCAGATGACCGCGCCCGCCGCGCGCTACCCCGCCGCGCGGACCGGGAACTCTCGCATGCGCGCGTACGGGCTGAGCAGGATCGGGAGCACGGCCAGCGAGGCGATCGCCACGCCCACCCAGACGGCGCCCACGGTTCCGATCCAGGTCCCGAGCCAGCCGGCCGTGAGCGCGGAGACTGGCATGATCCCCCACACCACGAAGCGGACGGATGCGTTCATGCGGCCGAGGAGGGGCCGCGGGCAGAGCCGCTGCCTCGCGGTCACCTGGATCACGTTCCACATGATCGCGGCAAAGGACATCACGAACCACGTTGCCATCAGCAGCGGAATGGCCCATGAACTCGGGGCGAGAAGGGTGAGCGGAAGGAGCGCCATCGTCAGTCCGGAGACGATGACCGTTGCCACGAGCGTTGGGCCCTGGCCAAAGCGGCGCGCGAAGCGGACCGCGAACAACGAGCCGATCACGCCGCCCACGGCGCCGATCGAGGAGATGATTCCGTACCACCACGGCGAGATCCCGAGGACGCGCAGCACGATGATGGGCAGCAGTGTGAAGACCATGGTCGAGCCGAAACTCGAGAGAGCCAGTGTCATCACCATGCGGCGCAGGAACTGCGTGTTCCACACGAACGAGATGCCCTCGCCGATCTCCGTCAGCAGGGGTCCGCGTTCGGCGCGAGGCGTGGGGCGTTCGTCGTCGCGGATCGTGGAGAGGAATCCGGCAGAGGCGAGGAAGCCCACGGCGTTCACCACCAGCAGGACAGGGGCGTTGACGATCCGCAGCAGCATTCCGGCGAGGCCGGGCCCGGCGAGGCGCGCGACCTGCGCCGTCGCCTCGAGTTTGCTGTTTGCGTCTCCAATCATCGTGTCCTTGACGAGCACGGGGATGTAGCTCATGTACGCCACATCGAAGAACACGGTCGCGAAGCCGATCAGCCCGGCGATGATGTAGAGGTGCCAGATCTCCGGCTGGCCGAGCCAAAACATCAGCGGCACCGCAAGGATGGCGGTGGCACGGAACAGATCGCTCGCGATCATCACCCGGCGTTTCCGCCAGCGATCCACGAGCCCACCCGCCAGCAGCCCGATCACCAGGAACGCGATGGTGGTGGAGGCGTTGAGATAGCCCATCTGCGAATCGGTCGCGTGAAGGAGGTTGACGGCGATGACCGGCATCGCGAGATTCGTGAACTGGGCGCCGAACTGGCTGAGGCCTTCGCCCGCCCAAAACTGCGGAAATCCGGGCTGCGTGGTGGCCGATCGGGAAGAATGCACGCGTCTGATCTTCCCATACCGCCCGGTGGGGGAATGCCGTGGACGGGCGCATGAGTGCGAAGTCTCATGAACACGCGGGTTTGGTCCGATTCCGGCCCCGCCCACCCGGAAGTGGACTCGCACTCCCGTAGGTCTTTCGTCGCGTCCAGGCAGGCTCGCGAATGCAGAA
>JAKDIE010000303.1 GCA_030450655.1 Ruaniaceae bacterium | reverse complement strand
GAGATGGGCCTCTCCCTGAAGGACAGCTCCCCGGGCTTCGACCCGCTGAGCGCCACCGTGCTCGGCGCGCTGCCGGGGCCCGTTGCCACCCGCGGCCGGGTCGATGTCACGGCAATCGTGGCCACCTGGCCGGGAAGCCAGCCGCTCAGCGTCGTCGATCTCGCGGAGGTCGCCAGCGTTCACCGCATCCCGGTGCACACGCTCGCGGACCAAGCTACCCGGTTCACCGCCCACCTCCCCGTGGGATACAGCGGGCCGGGGTTCGACGTGAACGGCCAGTTCGTGTGGGGAATGACGGCCCACGTCCTCGATCGGCTGCTGCGCCTAGCCGGATGGGAACAGCGTTGGGACACAGGCCGCCGTCGGCGAGTGCCGAGAGACGTGGGCGGCTGGTAACGCACAGCGGGGGCGAGGCAACCGCCCCACCCCCGCGCTACGCAGTCCGCGCTACGTGAGAATCGGGATCTGGAGCGGGTACTTGAACGGCTGATCATTCGCGGCGTTGACCGCGCCCCAGATGTGGAAGGCGAAGAGGGCGATTGCCTCCGCGATCCACAACAGGATCGCGATCGGAATCCCGATGATCGTGACGAAGAGAATCCACGCAACAACGTTCGTGATCCACAAGGTGACGCTGAAGTTGAAGGCACCGGCCGCCGCAGCACGCACGCGCGGGGAGCGGTCCTTGTAGATCAGGTAGATGACAAGCGGGCCGAGGAAGTTCAGCCACCCCACCGAGAGGACAGCTCCGACCACAGGCGCGAGGTGCGCGGCAATGGACCAGGTGCGTTCCTCTGCGGGCGAGAGTGCGCCGGCGAGCGGCGTGCTGTGGGGCGGTTGCTGACCGTATGGCGCCTGCTGCTGACCGTACGGGGGCTGCTGGCCGTATGGGGCCTGCTGGCCCGGCGCACCGAACGGACCCGCAGACTGCTGGAACGGACCGCCGGACGAGGCGTTCGGTCCCGGCTGGTAGGGCGGAACGCCCGGTGTGTCGCCTTGTTGATACGGCGGAACCGCACCCGAGGGCGTGCCGTTGTTTCCATTTCCGGGCTCGGAGCCGCTGGGGTGGATGTAAGGATCGTGTGTCATAGCACCATTATCGCGGCGCGGACTCCCACTGGTCCATGGGGGCTGTCCCCCGGCTTTCGCGGGGAAAGCCTCACCGTGCAGCCAACCTGAGAGGCACCCATCGGCAGCAGCATCACCGCGAGTGGAGAAGCTCACCTTGACGGCAATCGCAAGCGGGCATAGTGTGTAGTTGAACGCTCAACTACAAGCTTCTGGAGATCCCATGACTACCCTGAACGAACTCGCCGGCACATACACCCTCGATTCCTCACACTCGGAGGTTGGCTTCGTCACTCGCCACGCGATGGTGACCAAGGTACGCGGCTCCTTCACGGATTTCAACGGCACCGCCACCACCGGCGCGAACCTGCAGGATGCCGCGATCGAGGTCTCGATCGACGTCGCCTCTGTTGACACCCGCAGCGCCGACCGTGACGCCCACCTCCGTAGCGCCGATTTCTTCGACGTGGAGACCTACCCCACGATCCGCTTCGTCTCGACCTCAATCGAGGCCGACGGCGACGAGCTCACGGTGGCCGGTGACCTCACCATCAAGGACGTCACCCGCCCGGTGTCCATCCCGTTCGAGTACAACGGCCAGGTTGTCGATGCTTACGGCGCCACTCGCGTGGGGCTCAACGGCTCCGTGCAGGTGCTCCGCTCGGACTTCGGCCTCACGTGGAACGTGGCGCTCGAGGCCGGCGGCGTGCTCGTCTCGGACAAGGTGACCCTCGAGTTCGACATCGCGGCGGTCAAGCAGTAACACCGCGACTGTGCACCTCCATCACATGGGGAGATGGCCCGCCGAACGGTAGCCGTCTCCCCCTTGCCATCTGAGGTGTGGCCGGAGTCGCTGTGACCCAGGCCCAGGATCCTCACGCAACGCGGCCCTCGGACGCAGCCGCTGGTGTTCTTCGGCCTGGATGGGAGCGAACCTTGCCCGCGCGGCCAGTGCCACCGCCCCCTGGGGTGTCTCGGGGGACGTCTCAAGGGCTTGTGGCTGCAAATGGTGACTGAAGGGGCGTCTTTGGTCACGAGATGCAACCCGTTCTGCCAGGAGGGTCCCGGTCACGGGCGCGGCGCCGCGTGCCACGCGGGCAAGGACCGCCGACATACAGGCAGGAAAGCCCCCGAGTTCACCCCCGGGAGCGGCGCCAGAAGCCCCGCGGGCCAGGCTCGCTGCCATCCAGGCGCCGGCTCGGGGGCCAATGTCCGTCGCCGGAGTGGCAAGTCTCGAAAAGTGTGGCGCTTGACGGCGGATAGGCTTGACCCATGCTCTGCGACTACTACGATGCCGGCGTCTGCGTCTCGTGCACGCAACTGCCCGTGCCGTACCAGTGGCAACTCGCCCAGGCGCAGGCCGAATGCCGGGCCACGCTCGCCACGGTCCCGCAGTGGCTCGCCCCGGTAGGCAGCCGACCCTTTCACTTCCGCAACAAAGCGAAGCTTGCGATCGGCGGCACCACGGCCGCTCCCACCCTCGGAATCCTCGACGGGAATCGCCGCGGGGTTGACCTGCGCCACTGC
>JAKDIE010000302.1 GCA_030450655.1 Ruaniaceae bacterium | reverse complement strand
CCCGCGCGGCGTCATCGGCGAGCAACTCGGCACTCTCACGACGCGGCGCGGGACTCTCCGGCGTACCCTCCGGCACCACGCGAACGATCCGCACGCCGGCCGCCCGGCACGCCGCGAGCCCCTCCTCGTGGACACTCGGCGCGCAGAGCGCGGCCCACGCCTGCACGCCGCGGTGCGCGAGTTCGGCCGCCGCCCAAAGGGCGTCACCGCCGTTGTTCCCGCCGCCCACGAGGCTCAACGTGACCGATCCGGCAACGCGCTGCCCGCGCGCCCGGATCTCGCTCATCGCCGTGAAGGCGAGTGCGAGCGCCGCATGCCGCATCAGCGGCACCCCAGCCGCGAGCAGCGGCGCCTCCGCCGCGCGGATCGCCTCGGCCGAATACCCACGAATCATGATTCCGCCACCACCATCGCAATCGCGAGGCCGCCATCGTGCGAGAGGGAGAGGTGCCACGATCGGACACCGCGCGCCCGGGCAGCCTCTGCCACGGTGCCGGTCAGGACCAGGTGGGGGGCGCCGTCGGCCTCAGTCACCACCTCGCAATCACGCCACCGCATCCCGCCGGGCGAACCCAGCGCCTTCGCCACGGCCTCCTTGGCGGCGAAGCGGGCGGCGAGAGACTCGGGCGGAAGTGCGCGCTCGGTCTCGGTGAAGAGTCGCTCCGCGAGGCGGGGCTGGCGGGCCAGGGCCTCGCTGACGCGCGCGATCGACGCCACGTCCACCCCGATTCCCACAATCACTATTCCACCGTGACAGATTTCGCGAGATTGCGCGGCTGATCCACGTCGTGACCTTTGGCCGTGGCAAGCTCGCAGGCGAAAATCTGGAGCGGCACCACCGTCACCAGCGGCAACATCAGCGTGGGTGCGGCGGGCACGCGGAAGATCACGTCCGCGTACAGCTCGACTTCCTGATCCCCCTCCTCGGCGATCACGAGCGTGCGCGCGCCGCGGGCCCGGACCTCCTGAATGTTCGAGACCACCTTCTGGTGCAGCATCGGGCGGCGCGGGGTGGGGGCCACGATGATCACGGGCTGGCCGTCGTCGATCAGTGCGATCGGGCCGTGCTTGAGCTCGCCTGCGGCGAAGCCCTCCGCGTGGATGTACGCGAGTTCCTTGAGCTTGAGCGCGCCTTCGAGAGCCACCGGGTATCCCACGTGGCGGCCGAGGAAGAGGACGGACGTGGCGTCCTTCATCTCCCGCGCCACCTCGCGGATCGAATCGGCATCGTCGAGAACGCGCTGAATCTTCTCGGGGATCGCGGCGAGCTCGCTGAGGTAGCCGGCCACCTCGTCCACGTACTTGTTGCCGCGCAGTTGCGCGAGGTAGAGGCCGAGCAGGTAGCAGGCGGTGATCTGCGCGAGGAACGCCTTGGTCGAGGCGACGGCCACCTCGGGGCCCGCATGCGTGTAGAGGACCGCGTCCGCCTCGCGCGCGATGGTGGAGCCGTGGGTGTTCACGATCGCCAGGACCTTCGATCCCTGCTCGCGGGCGTGCCGCACGGCCTGCAGCGTGTCCATCGTCTCCCCCGACTGCGTGATCGCCACCACCAGAGTCTTCTCCGAGACCACCGGATCGCGGTACCGGAACTCGTGCGCGAGCTCCACCTCCACGGGGATGCGGCACCAGTGCTCCACCGCGTACTTCGCCACGTGCCCCGCGTACGCCGCCGTCCCACAGGCCACCACGATGATCTTGTCAACCGCCCGCATCACCGATTCGTCAATCCGCAACTCGTCGAGTTGCAGAAAACCCCCGGCATCCGTGCGGCCCAGCAACGTATCGGCCACCGCCTTCGGCTGATCGTGGATCTCCTTGTCCATGAACGTGGCAAACCCGCCCTTCACGGCCGTGGAGGCGTCCCAGTCAACCGTGTACTCTCGCGGGGTCACGGGGTTGCCGTCCGTATCGATCACGGCGATGCTCTCCGGCGTGATCGTCACGATCTGGTCCTGGCCAAGCTCCAGCGCCGAGCGCGTGTACGAAATGAACGCCGAGACGTCCGAACCCATAAAGTTCTCGCCTTCTCCACGCCCGACGACGAGCGGAGAGTTCCTGCGTGCACCCACCACCGTGTGGGGCAGGGAGGCGTGCACCGCGAGCAGAGTGAACGCGCCATCCAGCCGGCGCGCGACCAGGCGCATCGCCTCAGTGAGGTCTCCCGTCGCATCGAATGCGCGCGCCACGAGGTGCGCCGCGACTTCCGTATCCGTCTCGGAGGCGAACGGGACGCCCTCGGCCTCAAGCTCGCTGCGCAGCTCGCGGAAGTTCTCGATGATCCCGTTGTGGATGAGCGCGAGGCGGCCATCCGCCGAGACGTGCGGGTGTGCGTTCGCGTCCGTGGGGCCGCCGTGGGTGGCCCAGCGGGTGTGGCCGATGCCGGCGGTGGCGGGCGGGAGCGGGCGCTCTTCCAGCGCGCTCTTGAGGGTCGCTAGCTTGCCCGAGCGCTTGGCCCACGCGAGGCCAGCGGGTGTGACGAGCGCGACACCCGCCGAGTCGTAACCGCGGTACTCGAGGCGGGCGAGGCCCTCCATGAGCACATCGAGGGGGCGGCTGGACGGCTGAGCGGGGCCTACATACCCGACGATTCCACACATGGGGTTC
>JAKDIE010000301.1 GCA_030450655.1 Ruaniaceae bacterium | reverse complement strand
CCGGGCCAGAACTGGACCGCGTCGATGCCGTCGCGGGCGCCAGCCGTGAAGTTCTCCGCGGCCGTGGCGAAGGACATGCGCGTCCACACCGGGCGATCATCCGCCACCAGCGCGCGCACGGCGCCGTAGTAGAAGGCCGTGTTGGCCAGCGTGTCCACGATCGTGGGGCCGGCCGGCAGCACCCGGTTCTCCACGCGCAGGTGCGGGCGGCCCGCCACGATGTCGTAGATCGGGCGGTTCCAGCGGTAGATCGTGCCGTTGTGCAACCGCATCTCGGAGAGGCGTGGCGCCCGCCCGGAATCGAACGCCTCCTGGGGGTCCTCGTCGTCGAGCTCGGGAAGCAGCGCCGGGAAGTAGCGGGTGTTCTCTTCGAACAGATCGAAGATCGAGGTGATCCACCGCTCCCCAAAGAACACGCGCGGGCGCACGCCCTGGTTCCTCAGTTCCTCCGGGCGGGTATCCGCGGCCTGGCTGAACAGTTCGATCCGGGTCTCCGCCCACAGCTCCTGCCCCATGAAGTACGGGCTGTTCGCCCCGAGCGCGAGCTGCGCGCCGGCCAGCACCTGCGCGGCGTTCCAGTAATCCGCGAACTCGTGGGGCCGCACCTGCAGGTGCAGCTGCATCGAGGTACACGCGGATTCCGGCGCCAGGGAGTCCGCGTACCGCAGCAGCCGCTCCCCCGAGCGCCCGGTGATATCGAGGTGGATGTTCTCGCCACGCGCGGCGAGGAACGCATCGTTGAGCGCCTGGTAGCGGGTGTTGGCGCTCATCCATTCGCCCTCGAAGGTTCCGGGCGTCACGGTGGGCAAGATGCCCACCATCACGATGTGCGCTCCCACCTGGGCGCAGCGCCGCTCGGCCTCGTTCAGGGAGGCCCGCAACGCCTCCTCCAGTTCGGCCGCACTCGCACCACCGATCTGGCGCGGCGGCACGTTGAACTCGATGTTGAACTGGGCCAGTTCGGTCTGGTACTCGGGATCGGCGATGGCGGCGAGCACCTCGGCGTTGTCCATCTTCGGCTCGTAGCTGGCATCCACGAGGTTGAGCTCGATCTCCATCCCGATCATGGGCGTTTCGAAGTCGAAGGAGTGCGAACCGAGCATCTGCTCGAACACGTCCAGGCAGGCCTTCGCCTTCTGCCGGTACTGCTGCCGCTGCTCCCGCGTGAATGTGGCGGATTCGAGTTCACTTCCCATGGCGAAAGTATGCAACGCCCTGCGCCTCACGGGTACCCCTGCGCCTGCGTGTCACCGTGCGGCGGTACGGTGGGGGTATTCATTGAACACGCGGGGGTGCGCACTGGCGCGCAGGAGATGAGCACATGGTACCGAACACGAGGGAAGCCCAGCGCGCCGAGCTTCACAAGACGATCTGGCGCATCGCCAACGATCTGCGCGGCAGCGTGGACGGCTGGGACTTCAAGAGCTACGTGCTCGGCATGCTGTTCTACCGCTTCATCTCGGAGAACCTCACGGCGTACCTGAATAGGCACGAGCACGAGGCCGGCTTCACCGATTTCGATTACACCTTTTTGCCCGACGACGCCGCGGTCTCGGCCTGGGAGGAGACCGTGGCGGAGAAGGGCTTCTACATCCTGCCCTCGGAACTGTTCGCGAACGTGCGCGAGCGCGCACCGCACGATGTGAACCTGAACGAGACCCTTGAACGGGTCTTCAAGAACATCGAAGGTTCGGCCGTAGGCACCGGCAGCGAGGACGATCTGAAGGGCCTGTTCGACGATCTGGACGTGAACAGCTCGAAGCTCGGCAACACGGTGGCGAGGCGCAACGAGAAGCTCGTGAAGCTGCTGGACGCGATTGGCGATCTCCCGCTCGGGAATCTCGAGGACAACTCGATCGATCTGTTTGGCGATGCGTACGAGTACCTGATGCAGATGTACGCCTCACAGGCCGGCAAGTCCGGTGGTGAGTACTACACACCGCAGGAGGTCTCCGAGGTCCTGGCCAGGATCGCCGTCGGCAGCAAGACCCGCGTGAACAAGGTGTACGATCCCGCCGTTGGTTCGGGTTCGCTGCTGCTGAAGTTCGCCAAGGTGCTCGGCAAGGAGAACGTGGGCGGGTTCTTTGGCCAGGAGATCAACCTGACCACGTACAACCTGGCGCGGATCAACATGTTCCTGCACGATGTGAACTTCGAGCGGTTCAACATCGCTCATGGGGACACGCTCGTGGACCCGCAGCATTGGGACGATGAACCGTTCGAGGCGATCGTCTCGAACCCGCCGTACTCGATCAAGTGGGAGGGGGACGCGAACCCGCTGCTCATCAATGACGAGCGCTTCTCCCCCGCCGGTGTGCTGGCGCCGAAGTCCAAGGCGGATCTCGCCTTCACGATGCACATCCTGTCCTGGCTCGCGGTCAATGGGACGGCGGCGATCGTCGAGTTCCCCGGCGTGCTGTACCGCGGCGGCGCGGAGCAGAAGATCCGCAAGTACCTGATCGATAACAACTTCGTGGACGCCGTGATCCAGCTTCCCCCGGATCTCTTCTTCGGCACCACGATCGCCACCTGCATCATCGTGCTGAAGAAATCGAAGGCGGATAGCTCCGTGCTGTTCATCGACGCCTCCGATCAGTTCACCCGCG